>NZ_JBKFBD010000020.1:0-94111 GCF_053345975.1 Microbacterium sp. C23T
CGACCGTCGCCGGCGAGTCCGGCGACGGCGAGCCGCTCGGGGCCGTGCCGCTCTCGCGACTCGTGCGGGCCGCCTCCGACTGCGACGACGAAGGCGAGCGCGTTCCCGCCCGGTACCGCCCTTCGCTGACGCAGTCGCCGCTCACGCGCACGGTGGTCCGTGATCGCGAGGTGCTGGCGACAGCCCCGTTCACCGCGGCGCTGCAGGCCGAGCTGCAGGGCACCGCGTCGAAGGACGAACTGCAGGCGCTCTTCGCCGCCGCGGGCATCGCGCAGATCGGCGACGAGGCCGTCGTGCGGGGATCGGGGATGCTGCATTCCCTGAGCTTCGGCGGACGCGCCTGGCTCCTGCGGGAGAACGTCACCGACAACACGCTCGAAGTGCTCGAGGAGTGGGAGTCGGCCGCCGCGGTCCGCTCCGGCGATCTCCGCTCCGCGGCGCCGGCCGTGACGCTCACGGGCGACGAGCCCGGCGGTGCCGAACATGACTGGCACCCGAGCCCCGACCTCATCGCGAGCGACGGCGAGCACCGCGCGTTCGTGGTCGAGCAGGAGCACGACGGGACGGTGCTGCTGCGGTTCGGCGACGACGAGCACGGCGCCCGGCCGCCGGAGGGCACCGCGTTCCGTGCGACCTACCGCGTCGGCAACGGCGTCGCCGGCAACATCGGGCGCGAGAGCCTCGCGTATCTCGTGGGCGATGAGACGGATCTCGTCGGCGTCGTGAACCCGCTGGCGGCCTTCGGAGGCGTCGACGCGGAGACCGGGGACGAGATCCGGCGCGACGCCCGGGCAACCCTGTCGATCCAGGAGCGGGCGGTGACGACCTCGGACTATGCGGCCAAGGCGCAGCTGCATCCCGGGGTCGAGAAGGCCGAGGCGACCTTCCGCTGGACCGGGTCGTGGCACACGGTGTTCGTCACGGCGGATCGCCGAGGCGGACGCGGCGTCGACGCCGGGTTCGAGGCGGCGCTGCGCGCGCAGCTCGAGCGCTATCGCATGGCCGGGTACGACCTCGAGGTCGACGGGCCGGCGTTCGTGCCTCTCGACGTCTCGCTGTTCGTGTGCGTCGAGCACGGCCACCACCGTTCCTGGGTCGCCCGCGAGCTGCGGGCGGCGCTGTCGGACGCGGTTCTGCCCGACGGGCGCCTGGGGCTGTTCCACCCCGACCGCTTCACGTTCGGCAGTCCCGTCTACCTCTCGACGATCCTCGCGGCCGCCCATGCGGTGCCGGGCGTGGGGTCCGTGGAGGTCCTGAGGTTCCAGCGGCAGCACGAGCCCTGGTCGAGCGGCATCGACTCGGGCGTCCTCCCGATGGGGCGCCTCGAGATCGCGAGGCTCGACGACGATCCCGACTTCCCCGAACGCGGAGTGCTCGCGCTGACCTACGGAGGCGGATCATGAGCGCCCACCGCTCCGCCTGCGGCTGCGCCGCGTGCCGCGCGGCCGCCGCACCGCCGCTGCCGGTCGCCAATCGTCCCGGCCTCGGGTCCATCCGGTACCGCTCGGGCACGCACGGCGACTTCCTCTCCGCGATGATCGCGGGGCTCTCCCGCGACACCAGTCCGCCGACGCAGGCGATCCCTCCCGCCATCGACCCGCCGCAGCCCCACGAGGCGCGGCCGGCACTGCGAGGGCTCCGCACCCGCGACGCCGACGACGCCACCATCGCGCTCCTCGACGCATTCGCCGTGACCGCCGACATCCTGACGTTCTACACGGAGCGCCTCGCGAACGAGGCGTATCTCGGCACCGCGACCGAACGCACGTCGCTGCAGGAGCTCGGCGCCCTCGTCGCGTACCGGCTCGGTCGCGGTGCGGCCGCCGAGACCGCTCTCGCGTTCTCGCTCGAGAAGCCGCCGGCACCCCTCCCGGAGTCGATGAAGGATCCCGGGATCGCGCCACCGGCGGTGCCCACCGCACTCACGCTGCCCGTCGGGCTGCGGGTGCAGAGCGTGCCGGGGCCGGACGAGCAGCCGCAGACGTTCGAGACCGTCGAAGAGATCGAGGCGCGCCCCGAGTGGAACGCCCTGCCCGTCGTGCCGACTGTCCCCTTCCCCCAGGTCGCCGCGCCGACCGAGGCGTGGTTCGAAGGAACCACGCTCGGGCTCGCTCGCGGCGACGCGCTCCTGTTCACGGGGCCGGAACTCGGCACAGAGTGGGACCTTCGCACCCTCGACTCCGTCGACGTGGTCGAGAAGGCCGGCGTGACGCACGTCACGTGGACCGGCGGCGTCGCATCCACCATGCCGCCCTCGATGCCGATCACCGACCTGCGGGTGTTCGTCTTCCGCCGACGGTTCGCCGTCTTCGCCCACAACGCCCCCGTGTGGGTGCTCGCCGATCCCGAGGCCGACCCGCCGACGTACCTCAATCCCGATACCGACAGCGGCTTCCTCGCGACCACGTCGTCCGGCGACACGACCTCCACGTTCCTCGACGGCGCCCACCCCGAGATCCCGATCGGGTCGTGGCTCGTGCTCGATGCGGCGGCGACCAACGGCCGGTTCCGCGTCGCGACCGTGCGGGAGGCGTCGCTCGCGATCTGGGGCGTCTCGGGCCGCACGACGGCGCTCGGTCTGACAGGCCCGGCCATCGGGGTCGCCCTCTCCCCGCGCGATGTGACCGTGCTCGCGGTCCCGGAGCCGCTCGCGCTGGCCGAGGTCCCCGACTCCGCTGCGATCTCGGGCACGACGCTCCTCGTCGAAGGGGACGCGACCGGGATGGTCACGGGACGCACCGTGATCCTGTCGGGGACGGATGCTGCGGGCGCGGCGCTCAGCGAGCCTGTCGTGGTGGCATCCGCCGACCCCGTCGCGGGCGGCCGCACGCTCCTGACCCTGGCCGCCGCGCCGACGATCTCCCCGACCTGCTCCTCCGCCGTCGTCTTCGGCAACGCCGCCCGCGCGACGCACGGCGAGACCGTGACGCAGCTGCTCGGCTCGGGCGACGCCCGCGTGCCGTTCGCCGCGTACCGCCTGCAGCAGTCCCCCCTCACCTTCGTCCGTGCCGAGACACCGCGGGGCACCGCCTCGACCCTCGAGGTACGCGTCGACGACGTGCGCTGGACGGAGATTCCGACGACGGCCACCGCCGGCGCGACCGATCGCGTGTACGAGACCCGGGACGACCCGGACGGCGGCATCAGCGTCGTGTTCGGCGACGGCGTCCACGGCGCGCGGCCGTCGTCGGGATCGACGAACGTGCGCGCACACCACCGCAAGGGCGTCGGGGCGGCGGGCAACGTCCGCAAGGACCAGCTGGGCATCGCCCTCGACCGGCCGCTCGGACTCAAGGGCGTGACGAACCCCGCGCCCGCCGTCGGCGGCGTGGACCCTGAGACCGAAGCCGACGCACGGTGGGCCATCCCGATCCCGGTGCGCACCCTCGGCCGCACGGTGTCACTCCTCGACTACGCCGACTTCTCGCTCGCGTTCGCCGGCATCGGCAAGGCCCGGGCGGACGTGCTGCCCGCGAACGGCGGACCGCTCATCGTCGTGACGGTGACGGATGCTGCGGGCGCGGCGCCGCCCGCCCAGATCCTCGACCGGCTCGAGCGCGAACTCCGGCGCTGGGGCGATCCGCTCGTGAGGGTCGCGGTCGTGCCCGTCCGGCCGGTGGACTTCCGGATCGCGCTCAAGGTCGACACCGACCCGGATCGCGAACGCGGAAAGGTTCTCGTGTCGCTCGAGAGCGCCCTGCGCGACACGTTCGGCGCGGCCGCCCGCGAGCTGGGCGATCCGGTCCATGCCTCCGAGCTCGTCGCGGTCGCCGCCTCCGTCGTCGGTGTCGTCGGGATCGATCTCGACCAGTTCCACCGCGGGACCGGACCGGGTCTCGCCCCGCGCCTGGTCGCGGCATCCGCTGCTCCTGCGGTGCCCGAACCTCTCGGCGCCGAGCTGCTGGCGCTCTCGCCCGACCCGTTCCCGCCCCTCCAGGAGATGCCATGACCGAGCCCGAGGCCGGAACGGCCGCCGCGCACCTCTGGCAGCTTCTGCCGGCGGTCTATCGCCTGCGCGACGGGGAGGCCGGAGGCGTGCTCGCCGAGCTGCTCGACGTCTTCGGCGATCAGCTCGAGGTGCTCGCGGAAGAGCTGGCGCAGCTGTACGACGACCAGTTCGTCGAGACGGCCGCGCCGTGGGCGACGCCGTACGTCGGGGGCGTCGTCGGGTACCGGCCGATCCACGGCGTCGTGCCCGAGGTGGTCTCGCCGCGCGCCGAGGTCGCGAACACGGTGGCGTACCGCCGTCGCAAAGGGACCGCCGCGGTGATCGAGCAGCTCGCCCGCGATGTCACGGGGTGGCCCGCCCGCGTGTACGAGTCGTTCGAGCGCGTCGCGACGACGCAGTACCTGAACCACACCCGTCCGCACGCGGCGGCGAGCGCGGGTCTGCGCGACCACGAAGCCCTCCACCACGTCGTGCAGCAGGGCGCGGCGTTCGACGACCTCGCGCACACGGCGCACGCCCGTCCCCTCGATTCGACGTCGCGGGAGCGGCGGGGGCGCCACGGCATCGTGAAGGTGCCGATCTTCCTCTGGCGCACGCAGCCGGTGCTCGTCGAGCGTTCGCCGCTCGCCCCCGACCCGTCCGCCGATGGCCGCAGGTTCCGGTTCGACCCGCTCGGCGCCGATGTGCGGCTGTTCAGCCAGCCGCGGGTCGAGACCGACATCGCGCACCTCGCGGAGCCGCCCGACGTGCCGCAGCCTCTCACCGTCCGGTGGGCCGCCGACCACGCGCCCGCGGTCTACGGTCCGACGGTGTCGCGGGCGCGCCGGTCGATCCTGCTCGAACGGCAGACGGGTGGCGGCGAACCGATGCCCATCCCGCTCGCCGTGGTTCGGATCGCCGACCTCTCCGATGTGCCGGGCGGCGGCGGTGCGTGGGCGCACGAGCCCGCGGCGGGCGACGTCCACATCGACCCCTCGCTCGGCCGCGTCTGGTTCGGAGACGCCCTCGCCGCCGGTGAACGGGTGCTCGCGACCTTCTCGATCGGCATGGCGGTGCCCGTCGGCGCGGGCAATCGCCGCCGCGGCGACGACCCGCTCCCCTTCCCCCGCCGCACCGTGTCGGCCGGCGCATCCCTTCAGGCGGAGCTCGACCTTTCCCAAGAGGCGGGCACCGTGCTCGTCGTCGACTCCGACCGCTACGCGCAGAGTGTCACCATCACCGCGCTCGCGCCCGATCCGGCGGCCGGCGACGACACGTCGGTGTGCCTTGCCGCCGACGCGGGCGCGCGACCCTCGCTGGAGCTCTCGTCGCCGATGAAGCTCGACATGGCGGCGAAGAGCACGGTGGTGCTCGACGGCCTGCTCGTCTCGGGCGCCCCTGTCGTGCTCGACGAGATCGACCCGCCCGACCGCGAGCGCCGCACCATCGTCATCCGCGACACGACGCTCGTGCCGGGCATCACGCGAACGACCACCGGGGCGCCGGCCTCGCCCACCTGGGCCAGCCTGATCGTGCTCGACCCGTTCGCGTGCGTGCGGATCGAACGCAGCGTCGTCGGTCCGATCATCGCTGTCGAAGGCGCGACGATCGAGATCGTCGACTCCGTCGTCGACGCCTCGTCGCGGACGGGCGTGGCCATCGCGGGCCGGGACGGCGCGTCGCCGCGCACCGTGTCGTCCGTCGCCGACTGGGAGACGGGCGACGGCACCGCGGCCGCCGGCGACCTCGACATCGTCGCGTCCACGGTCGTCGGCAGCATCCGCTGCATCCGATTGGATGCCTCGAATTCGCTGCTCCTCGCGGCCCTGGGTGAGGGCGATCCTCGGCCGCACCCCGTGCATGCCGAGCGCAAGCAGCAAGGGTGCGTGCGGTATTCGTTCCTGCCGGACGGGTCTCGCACGGGCCGTCGTTTCCACTGCGCGCCCCGACCCGACGACCCCCTCGCTGTGCAGCGGGCCTCTCGCCCGCGCTTCGGCTCGATGCGGTACGGCGACCACGACTACCTGCGGCTGCACGAGGGAACGCCCGACCGCATCCGTCGCGGCGCCGACGACGAGGGCGAGATGGGGGCGACGCACCGCCTCTACGCGCCGCAGCGCGAGGCGAACCTGCGCGTCCGCCTCGACGAGTACCTGCGATTCGGCCTCGCGGCCGACCGCATCTTCGCGACATGAATCCGGGAAGGGGACGAACTGATGGGTGCTGACCTGAGCAGCGTGCCGTTCGACGCACGCAAGGATCACTCCGGCGTCGTGCTCCAGCAAGGGCGCCTGCTGCTCGACGGCGACTGGAACGAACTCGTCGCCATCCTCGAGCGGCGGCTGCGCGCGAACGTCGCCGACCTGGACGGACCCGGGCCGCAGGCCGGCATCCAGGGCACGGCCGCGGTGTCGAAGGTGACGCCCGACGCCTTCAGGCTCGCGCTCGCAGGTGGGGATCTCGCGATCGGCCGAGGGCGGCTGTACGTCGACGGCCTCGTCGCCGAGAACCACGGCGCCGAGCCCGACGACACGTTCGATCCGATCCTCGCCGAATCGGTGGGGCCCGACACCGTGACCTATTCGGCGCAGCCGTACCTGCCCGACCCACCGGATCTCCCCGCCGACGGCACCCACCTCGTGTACCTCGACGTGTGGCCGCGCGAGGTCACCCACCTCGAAGAGCCGGGCCTGATCGACCCGGCGATCGGCGTCGACACGACGGCGCGCACGCAGACGGTGTGGCAGGTGAAGCACTTCGCCGTCCCCGCGGGCACGACGTGCGGGACCCCCGACGACGACATCGAGGGGTGGACCGCGTCGACCGCGGCCTCCGGCGCACGGCTCACCGTGGAGACGATCTCGGTCGTCGACGACGACCCGTGCGAGCTGCCGCCGACCGGCGGGTACCGCGGGCTCGAGCACCAGACGTATCGGATCGAGATCCACGACCCCGGTGAACCGGGAACCGCGTCGTTCAAGTGGTCGCGCGATAACGGGTCCGTGGCGAGCGCCGTCGTCGAGGTCCTGGACGCCGGCGCCGCGGTGCGCCCCGCGTCGTTGGGCCGAGACGACGTGCTGGGCTTCCACGACGGCGACTGGGTCGAGGTCGTCGACGACCACCGCGAGCTGCGGGGCGAGCCCGGCGAGCTGCGCCGCATCGAGGTCGACGACGCCGAGGGGACGATCGCCTTCGCCGGGGCCGCGCTTCCCGCCGACCTCCAGCTGACGATCGACGAGGCGGCCGAGCGCCACCTCCGCGTGCGCCGCTGGGATCAGGTGGGCGTCGTCAAGAACACCGCGGGCGGCACGGTCGTCGACCTCGACCAGGCGGCCGCGACCGGCGCGATCCCAGTTCCGGCGACAGCGGCCGATCGGATCGTGCTCGAGCACGGGCTCGTCGTCGGGTTCTCCTCCGCCGGCGGAGCGTTCCGCACCGGCGACCACTGGATCGTGCCCGCACGAGCGGCGGATGCCTCGGGCGACGTCTCGGGTGCGGACCCGCTGCTCGATGCGGCGCCGCCGCTCGGCATCCATCACCACTACGTCCGGCTCGGCATCCTCACCTCAGGGGGTGTCACCGACTGCCGGCCGAAATGGCCGACGCCCGGTGAAGGCGACTCGGACGAGTGCGGCTGCGAGTGCACCGTCTGCGTGACGCCGGTGTCGCACGTCAGCGGCGAGCTCACGATCCAGGACGCCGTCGACAAGGTCAAGGCCGCCGGCGGCGGCACCGTCTGCCTCGCGATCGGGCTGTACCCGCTCCGTGAGCCGGTGCGCGTCGACGGTGCGACGTCGCTGCGCATCCGCGGACAGGGCGCCGGATCCATCGTCGTGGCGTCGGCCTCGGAAGGCTTCGTCGTCACCAAGAGCAGGTTCGTCACGATCGAGGATCTCGCGGTCCTCGCCGCGAACGACTCCGCCGTGGTGCTCGACACGACGGTCGCGGCAAGGGTGGAGCGCGTCACCGCCCTGGTCCTCGCACAGGAGGGCCCGTCGCGATCCGCCATCGGGCTCGCCGGGACCGCGCTGCTCACCACCCTGCGCGACAACATCGTCGCCGGCCCGACCGGCATCGGCCATGCGGGCGCCGGCGCGGAGGATCGGCGCCGTGTGCTGCTCGTCGCCGAGTTCGAGGCGAGCGACAACATCGTCATCGGCCGCGACTTCGGGATGCGGCTCGACGGCACCACCGCGTTCCTGCTCGCCAACCGCGTCGCCGACAACACCGTCATCCGGGCGCGCGAGGGCGGCATCGTCGCGACCGGCTTCGTCTATCCCGGCACGGTCATCCCCGGCAGCTCCTTCGCGATCGAGGACAACACGGTGATCGTCGGCGGCACCGGGATCTCGGTCTCGGAGGGCGGATTCGCGATCACCGGCAACCAGATCGGCGCGCCGCGCTCCGACCAGCCGGCTCGCACCGACGGCATCGCCATCGTGCCGACACCAGCGGGCGAGCTCGTGCGCGACGTGGTGCGCATCGACGGCAATCGCGTCCGCGGCGTGGGCGGCCACGGCATCGTCGACTACGCGTCGGTGCAGACGCTCGAGGTCACCCGCAACCGCGTGGAGCTCGCCCAGCACGGCATCGTCATCGACGAGAAGGCTGCGGTCGAGATCGCCACGGTCTCGGGGAACACCCTGATGGACATCGGCTCCCGCGACACCGACGAGGCGGTGGGGGTCTTCGCGATCCGCGTCGTCAACGCCGCGCACGCCTCCGTCGAATCGAACACCGTGCGCGGGGTCGGCACGGCGCGCAGCATGGGCGGCGAATCGATCGGGATCGACGTCGTCGCCGTCGTGGAGTCGCGCGTCGCAGGCAACACCGTGGAGCGCGTGGGGCCGGTGGACGGCGGCCGCGGCGAGATCGGCATCGCCGTGCGTGGCTTCGCCCGCTCTCAGATCGAAGGCAACGCGTCGCGCAGGTATCCCGCGGACCCCGATTTCGACCCCGACGGCGGTCGCTTCATCGGGCTGCTCGTCGGCAGCGGCGAGGACCGCGACCTCGACTTCGGCCTCACGAAGGCCGGCGGCATCGTGACCGGCCTCGGCCCGTTGGTCTTCGGAGTCGCCGCCGCGGCGGCGGTCGGATCGGCCCGCATCGTCGCCCCGCTCGTGACCGTCGACGCGAACATCGTCGCCGGCGGAGCCGGCGATGCGCCGCCCGCGATGATCATCGGGCTGCGCGGCGATGCGATCGTCACCTCGAACCAGGTCCGCGGCAACCGGGAGTTCGGCACGACCGCGCTGCGCCTCCGCGCGGAGACCGGCGCCGTCGCCCAGAACCGGTTCTGGGGCGGCAGAGAGCCCACGGCCGACCTCTTCCTCTCGGGGGCGTCGGTCGTCGGCAACATCTCGACCGGGATCGTGTTCCTCAACGGCGCGCCCGTCCCCCCACCGTGGGACGCCCTCAACGTCATCGGCATCTGAGAGAGGCAGCATCATGACCCCCACCTCCAAGCCCAAGCCCCCGGCCAAGCCTCGCCGACGACCGAAGGCCGACGAGGCGCCGCGCGAGGATCGCGTCGCCGACGATGCGGCCGTGGCCGCCCTGCTCGACGTGCTGACCGACGGCGTCGCGGCGTTGCCCGAAGTCCTCGAGCGCGGCGAGGAGGCCCGCCGCGCTCGCGCCGAGTCGGCCCGCGGACTGCTCAGCTCCCGTGAGCTCAGGGCGGCGGCGCGACGCGTGCCCGAGCTCGGCACGAGCATCGAGTCAGCCCGTGCGGAGCTGGATCGCCAGGACACGGCCGCCGAGCAGGCGCGGTCCGAGCTGCACGATGCGAGCAAGGAGTGGCTCGCGGCCCTCAAGGCGCTGCGTAACCCGGGCGCATGAGGCGGAGGTTGACCGGGGGGCCGACGCGAGAATGCCGGCGCCCCCGGTAGCCGCGAGCTCGGGACCCACGGCCGGGGTGCCGGACCGGGGCTCCGGCGCTATCCCCCACTGAAGAGACAACGCCCTAGGGAATCTATTACGCGAGTTTCCGGCGGCTTTCTGGAACGGGTTCACCGGCACAACGGCGCGCCTTAAGTGAATGGCTGATCCGGGCCGATTTCGACGGCAACGGGAGGCCGGATGCCGCGGCCCGCGGCATCCGGCTCCCGGTCCGGTGGGAACCGCGCTCAGACGGACAGCTCCACTCGGGGCGACGCGGGGATCTCGTTCCGCTGCGCGAGCCCGCCCAGCCAGCCGAGACTCGGCTTCGGAGTGCGGGCGAACGTCTCGTGATCGACGGCGATGAGCCCGAACGTGGGCCGGAACGACCCCCACTCGTAGTTGTCGAGCAGCGACCAGTGCAGGTATCCGCGCACGTCGCAGCCGTCGGCGATGGCCTCGGCCATTCCCGCCAGTGCACCCGTCGTGTAGTCGATGCGCCGGGCGTCGTCGGCGGTCGCCATCCCGTTTTCGGTGACGATCATGGGGACGCCGCCGGTGACCTCGCGGGTGTGGCGGAGAGCGTGACCCAGCGCCTCCGGGTAGTACTCCCACCCGGTGAGGGTGCGCTCGGTGCCCTCGGGCCACTCCTGCGGGCCGTAGCCCAGCTCGTCGTCCGTCGGGCCGATGATGGTCCGCAGGTACGACTGCACGCCGATGAAGTCGTCGTTCCGCGACTGCTCGAGGAAGAAGTCCTCGCGCCAGTACTGCCAATCGTCGCGCTGCTTCTCCCACCCGGGCACCGCCTGGAACACCTGGTTCGCCACCGTCCAGCCCGAGCGGATGCCGCCGACCCCGCGGAGCACCTCGGTCGAGGCGTGGTGCGCGTCGGCGATCGCCTGCGCGACGAACGGCGACGGGCCGGGGAAGTTGACGCCGTTCTCGGTGTCGATGCGCGCCTCGGTCTGGTTGACCATCATGTTGGGCTCGTTGATCGTGACGACGAGGTCGACGTCGTCGAGGATCGCGGCGGCGATCTCGGTGAAGCGCCGGAAGCGGTCGGTGCTCTGCTCGGAGTACCAGCCGCCGGAGTGGTCCCACCACCGCGGGAAGGTGAAGTGGTGGAGCGTCACGATCGGCTGCACGCCGTGGTCGCGGCACGTGTCGATCATGCGACGGTAGTGCGCGAGCTGCGCCCGCGAGACCACGCCCTCCTCGGGCTCGATGCGCGACCACTCCAGCGAGAAGCGGTACGCGGTGAGCCCGGCATCCGCCAGCAGCGCGATGTCCTCGGGATAGCGGTGGTAGGAGTCGCACGCGTCACCCGACGGCTCCGGGATCTGCGTGCCCGGCGCGTACTCGTTCTCCCAGTGTCCGGTGTTGACGTTGCCGCCCTCGATCTGGTGACCGGCGGTGGCCGCTCCCCAGATGAACCCCTCGGGTGCGGCGATGACACTGCTCATGAATGCTGATTCCTTTCGTGTGGAGGTGGCGGGATCGGGTCACTTGATCCCGGTGAGCGCGATGCCCTGGATGAAGTGGCGCTGCATCGCGATGAACAGGATGAGCACCGGGATGATGATGAGGAAGGACCCCGCCATCTGCAGTCCGTAGTCGGATCCGTGCCCGCCGGCCTCGGCCGAGAAGAGCGCGAGCGACACGGGGAGGGTGTACATCGAGTCGTCCTGCGAGATGATCAGCGGCCACAGGAAGCTGTTCCACGACCCCATGAACGTGAAGATCGCGAGGGTCGCCAGCGGCGCCTTGCACAGCGGGAGCACGATCTGGAAGAACGTGCGGAACTCCCCCGCGCCGTCGATCCGTGCCGCGTCCAGGAGCGAGTCGGGGATCTCGAGCATGAACTGCCGCATCAGGAAGACGCCGAAGGCGCCGACCATGCCCGGCAGGATCAGCCCCCAGTAGGTGTTGACCATGCCGAGGTTCGCCACCAGGACGAACTGCGGGATCAGCGTGACGATGCCGGGCACGAACAGCGTCGCCAGCACGACGACGATGATGACGTTCTTGCCCCGGAAGTTCATCTTCGCCAGCGCCCAGCCCACCATCGACGAGAACAGCAGCGTCGTGGCGACGGTCACCACCGCGAGGAACACCGAGTTGAAGAACGGCCGGAGGATGTCGAACTCGAACAGCCACGCCCGGAAGTTGTCGAGCGTGGGATGCTGCGGCCACCAGGTGACCGGGCGTGCCATGATCTCGGCCTTGGTCTTGAAGGCGCCGAGCACCATCCAGACGAACGGCAGGACCGTGGCGGCCAGGCCGACCGAGAGGATGGCCAGCACTGCCAGGTTTCCCCACCGGATCGGCTTGCGGGGTGTCCGCGTCGGCGCGGACACGGCCTCGGTCGCGGCGGGTCTTTCGAGGGTTGTCGTCATGTCAGGTCCTCTGACGGAAGAAGCGGAACTGGATGATCGCGAGGATGCCGACGAGCGCGAACAGCACGTACGCTCCGGCGGCACCGACCGAGTAGTTGCCGTACTTGAACTGGTTGTAGACCTGGAGGGCGATCGAGGTGGTCGACTCCAGCGGGCCGCCGTTCGTCATGACGAACGGCTCGTCGAAGAACTGCATGTAGCCGGTGGTCACGAGGATCGTGTTCAACAGGATCGTCGGCATCATCATCGGAATGGTGATGCGGAAGAACTTCTGGACCGCGTTCGCACCATCGATCGACGCGGCCTCGTTGACATCGGCGGGGATGCCCTGCAGGCCCGCGAGGAAGATGACCATCGAAGCGCCGATGTTGCGCCAGATGGCCATGATCGTGATCGCCAGCAGCGCGGTGTTCGGATCGCTCAGCCAGTTCGGCCCCGAGATGCCGACCCAGCCCAGGATCGTGTTCAGGACGCCCGTGTTCTGGTACATGATGCGCCACACGACCGCCACCGCGACGATCGTCGTGATGACCGGCGTGTAGTACCCCACGCGGAAGAAGGTGGCGGCCCGGCGACTCACCGAGTTGAGCAGCACCGCCAGCACGAGCGCGAGGAACAGCGTGGCGGGGACGCCGACCACGACGAACACCAGCGTGTTGAACAGCGCCCGCTGGAAGGACGGGTCGGTGAGCACCGCGACGAAGTTCTCGAACCCGACGAAGTTGACGTTGAACGGGTTGCGGATGTCCCGCGCCCGAAGATCCGTGAATGCCATCGCCAGCGAGCTGACGAGCGGAATGAGCCCGAACACACCGAACGTCAGCACGAACGGGGCGACGAAGACCCACGCGATCGCGGCGGAGCGCCGTCGCTGCGCGGCCAGGGAAGAGACCTTCCCCGGCCGCGCCGCCTGGACGGATGTCACCACCCGAAGCCGATCGTGTCGGCCTGCGCCTGGATCTCCTTCGCCGCGTCGGCGCTCGTGATCTCACCGCGGGCGACCTGCTCGGAGTACTTGCTGATGAGGTCCGAGATCTGCGACCACGCGGGGTAGTTCGGCGTCGCCACCGTGTTCTCCAGCTGCTCGGTGAGCGTCTTCGTCACCGGGTTGTCCTGGATCGGGGCGTAGCCCCCCGCCGCGATGTTGGCCGGGAGCTCACCCTGCAGGTCGTACCACGCCTCCTGCTGCTCCTGCGCGCTCATCCACGACAGCAGCGACCAGGCCGCGGACTTGTTGTCGGATGCCGAGAACACGCCCAGGTTGCCGCCGCCGATGTACTGGTCGTTGTTCCCGCCGGCACCGGTCGGCGAGACGGTGTAGCCGACGGAGTCCATCGTGAAGCCCTCGGGGGCGGTGCCCTTCTCGATCTCCTCCTGGTAGATGTCGAGCATCCACGGACCAGAGATGAACATCGGCGTCCCGCCGTTCTCGAACGTCGCGTCGGTGTCACCCATCGGCGCCTCGCCCCGCTGGAAGTAGCCGCCGTAGTAGTCGAGCGCCTCGACGAATTCCGGGGTGTCGATCGTCCACGCGTCGCCGTCGGTCATCGAACCGCCGGCCTGGGCGTCGAACGGCACGATGACCTGCGCCGGCTGCTCGGTGGGCTTGGGCAGGCTGAAGCCGAAGGTGCCGCCGGGACGCGAGGCGAACGCCGCCGACATCGCCTGAGTCTCCTCCCACGTCGTCGGCGCCGACAGGCCGAGCTCGGCCGCGATGTCCGCGCGGTAGAAGAGGAAGCGGGTCTCGACGTACCACGGCATCGCGTACAGGTCCGCCTCGCCGGTGACGGAGTCTACGGCGGCCGGATAGAAGTCGTCGGTGTCGTAGACGCCGTCCGGGACGGCGTCGAAGGCGCCCATGCCGATGACGGTCGCGGTCTGGTCGGCGCCGGTCATGATGATGTCCGGCCCCTTGCCGGCGGCCGTCGCCGTCTGCGCCTTCGTGATCACCTGGTCCCATGGCACGTCCGTGACCTTGATGCTGGCGTCCGGGTTGGCCTTCAGCCAGTCCTTGGTGAGCTTCTCCAGGTTGTCGGCGTGGCCGCCCGCCGTCCAGATCTCGACGACGCCGGACGCCTTGCCCTCCTCGGCCGGGGCGACCGACGATCCCTCGGCGGTGCCGTCCGCGCTGCGACCGCAACCGGACAGGACCAGGACGGCGCCCAGCGCCATCGCCGTGATCGCCGTGACTCGCATCCCTTGCATGCTCACTCCTTCGTGTGTTTTCGATAAGACAGCTCGAAATTTCGTGCCTCAGAGTGAGACTATAGAGCGACGAATGGGGGCGAGTCCAGCGAAGTTCGCAGAATGGGCCACCGATCGTCGTCGATTGCCGCTAGCATTTTCGGAAAGTTGATCCGGAGGAACAATGGCAGTCCAGCTGGCCCAGATCGCGACCGAGGCAGGAGTCTCCATCCCGACGGTGTCGAAGGTGCTCAACTCCCGGCCCGATGTGTCCCGCGCCACGCGAGATCGTGTGGCCGCGGTCCTCGAGCGCCACGGCTACGAGATCCGGATGCGCCCGAGGATGGCGACCGGATTCCTCGACATGCGCGTCGTCAACCTGGACCAGGCATGGTCGGAGGCCGTCGTCCGCGGTGCCGCCGAAGCGGCGAAGGCGCACGGCAAGGACCTCGTCCTCGCCGTCGAGCCCGACCCGGAGGACTGCGACGACTGGGTGATGCACGCGCTGGAGCGGGGCTCCGACGGGCTGCTGAGCGTGGTCGCGGTGCCGAGCCCCGAGGCGCGTCAGCAGCTCGCGGAAGCCGGCATCCCCCTGGTCGTCGTCGATCCCCTGCACCGGATGCCCGAAGGGACGTTCTCGATCGCGGCGACGAACTTCCAGGGTGCGTTCGACGCGGCGCAGCATCTCATCGAGCTGGGCCACCGCCGGATCGCGACGATCACCGGTCCCCTGGATCAGGACAACGGCATCGCCCGGCTCGCCGGCTTCCAGGCGGCGCTGCAGCAGGCGGGGGTTCCCGTGGACGACGACCTGATCATCCGCACGCACTACGGCATCGACCAGGGCTACGACGCCACGCGGATCCTCCTCACCCGCGACTCGCGGCCGACCGCGATCTTCGCGGCAAGCGACGACAGCGCACTCGGCGCCATCCGCGCACTCCGCGAGGCGGACCTGCGCATCCCCGACGACATGTCGGTGATCGGCTTCGACGACCTCCCCCACTCGTCCTGGATCGACCCGCCGCTGACGACGATCCGCCAGCCGCTCGCGCAGATGGGCAGCGCCGCCGTCGACGTGATCGTCCGCGTGCGCGCCGGCCGCCACCCGCACCCCGCGGCGCGCACCGAGCTGTCGACGACGCTTGTCGTCCGCTCGTCGACCGCGCCGCTGCGCGAGTGACGCGGACCGATGTCGTGCGGTGTCGGTCAGGGCGTTCCCGCACCGTCACCGGGGGTCTCGGCGACGGCGAGGATCGCATCGGCGAACGCCCGGGGCGCCTCGGCCGGAAGGTGATGACCGGCGTGCGGAACCTTGCGGTGCTCGCGCCAACCCGTGAAGAGATGGGCATCGTGGCTGCCGTCGGATGCCGGGAAGTTGCCGTCCGCGGTCCCGTCGAGGGTGATCGTCGGCACACTGATCGGCGGAAGCGCGGCGAGCTGCGCCTCGACGTCCGCGTAGGCGTCGGCGCCCTCGGCGAGGCCGAGTCGATGCCGGTAGGAGTGGATCACGACGTCGACGTAGTCGGGGTTGTCGAACGCACGGGCCGCACGGACCAGCTGCCCTTCGCTGAAGTCCCACTCGGGCGAGTTGCGTCGCCAGATCACGCGGGCGATCTCGCGTCGGTTGTGCTCCAGGCCCGCCCTGCCGCGGTCGGTCGCGAAGTACCAGAAGTACCAGAAGCCGGCTTCGCGGTCCGGATCGATGGGTGCGCCGGCGGAGGCGATGTCCTGGATGAGATAGCCGTTGACCGAGACGAGCCCGCCGATCCGATCGGGGTGCAGGGCGGCCACCACGGCGGCGGCCCGTCCACCCCAGTCGTACCCCGCGAGGATCGGCTCGTGGAGTCCGAGAGCATCGAGGAACGCGAGCACGTCGGCTCCGAGCGCCCCCTGCTGTCCGCTTCGGGGTGTGTCCGCGCTCAGGAAGCGCGTCGGACCGTGTCCGCGAAGATAGGGCACGAGGACGCGGAAGCCCGCCTCGACGAGCAGCGGAGCCACCTCCGCATAGCTGTGGACGTCGTACGGGAATCCGTGCAGCAGCACGACGGGTTCGCCGCCGGCCGGCCCGAGGTCGTAGTACGCGACATCGAGGACACCGGCGGGGACATGGCGGATCTGCACGTTCGCATCGATCATGAGGACTCCTTGAAGGTGGTCGGATCAGGCGGGTCAGTCGATGGCGAACGCCTTGCGGAGCGTGTGGACCGCCTGGTCGATCGCTGCGGTCGTCGCGGCCGACGGGCGCAGCGGGTTGAGCATCATGAAGTCGTGGATGGTGGCGTCGTAGCGCACGAGCGTCGTCGGCACCCCCGCTTCGATGAGCTTGCGACCGTAGGCTTCGCCCTCGTCGCGCAGCACGTCGTTCTCGTCGACGATCAGCAGAGTCTCGGGCAGCCCCTTGAGCTCATCGACGGGCGCCTGAAGCGGTGACGCCGTCACGTCGCTGCGCTTGTGCACGTCGGGGAGGTAGTTGTCCCAGAACCACGCCATCGCGTCGGCACGCAGGTGGAAGCCCTCCGCGAACTCGCGATAGCTGGCGGTGTCCTGCCGCGCGTCGGTGACCGGGTAGTACAGCGATTGGTGGATGAACCTGACATCGCCGCGCTTCTTCGCGAGGATCGCGAGCACCGCGGCCATGTTGCCGCCGACCGAATCTCCGGCGACGGCCAGGCGCGCAGCATCCAGTCCCTTCTGCCTGCCGTTGTCCATGATCCATCGGGCGGTCGCGTACGCCTGTTCGATGGCGACGGGATGCTGCGCCTCAGGCGAACGCGTGTACTCGACGAACACGATCGCGGCGCGGGCGCCCGTGGCCAGGTCGCGCACCAGGCGGTCGTGGGTGCCCGCGTTGCCCAGAACCCAGCCGCCGCCGTGGACGTAGAGCACCACGGGAAGCGATCCCTTCGTGCCGTCCGGCTTGACGATGCGGACTCTGACGTCGCCGACGGCTGCCGGGACCGTAATCCACTCGTCCTCGACATCGGGAAGGTCGACGGGCCCCGACTGCACGTCGTCGAGCAGCTTTCGCGCCCCGTCGACGCCGCGTTCGACGAGCGTGGGCGGAGCCGCAGCCGCCTCTGCGAACGCGCGTGCTTCCGGCTGCAGGATGTGTTCGGTCATGTCGCAAGCCCATCTGTGTGTTGATCGGATCGTGGGATCTGCCGGCAATCACCGGCTTGAACACAAGGACCGGGCAGAGCACGCCGTTGTGACAACCGCACGACGATCAGCGATCCGCGGGATGCCGGCGTCACAGATCGGAACGCCGCACGGTCAGTGTTTGGAGGCGCACCGCGACACCGGCGTCGGACCACGAACGGCGAACCCATGGCGAGCATCCCCCCGAAGACAGATCCAGACCTGCAGGGAAAGGTGGCGCTCGTCACCGGCGCGTCATCGGGGATCGGGCGTGCCACGGCGCTCGCGCTGTCCGAGGCCGGACTGCGGGTGGCCGTCGGAGCACGCCGCACCGACCGCCTGACATCGCTGGAGGAGTCCGCCCCGGGAGAGGTGCTGAGCCTCCCCCTCGATGTGACGAGCTACGACTCCGTCGCACGGGCGATCGATGAGGTCGTCGAGAGGTTCGGGCGTCTGGACGCGCTGATCAACAACGCCGGCCTCATGCAGAGCGGCATGATCCTCGGGGCCGACGTCCGCGAATGGGAACGCGTGGTCGACACGAACCTGCTCGGATCGATGTACGCCGTGCACGCCGCGCTGCCCCATCTCATCGAGACGAAGGGGCACATCGTTCAGGTCTCTTCGACGTCCGGCCGCATCGCGTCCCTCGGAAGCGGCGTGTAAGCGGCGACGAAGTTCGGAGTGAGCGCGTTCACCGAGTCGCTGCGGCAGGAGGTGACGACGCGCGGCGTGCGCGTCACGCTGATCGAGCCCGGGTTCGTCGCCACCGAGCTGACCAGCCACATCACCGATACGACGATGCGCCAGGCCGCGTCCGAGATCGCGGGGTCGATGCGCACGCTCGAAGCCGCCGACATCGCCGAGGCCGTCCTGTACGCGCTCCGCCAGCCCGATCATGTCTCGGTGAACAGCATCCTGATCCGGCCGACCGATCAGGTCCGGTAGCGCCCGGACGGAGGCGGCGAAAACATCGAAAGCCCGCGGAACCCGTGGGCTTTCGATGGTTCGGGCCCCAGTCCTCGTCTTCTGTCGCCTCGGCCTTGCCGATCACGTACGACGAACCAGACCCCGAGAAGAAGTCGCGGTTCTGGCTAGTCTCCGGAGGACACGGGGTCAACGCTGTGATGGACATCAAATGGGACGTCTCGCGCACGAAGTCGGGGCACGATGATCGACTCAACCGTTTGAGCTTCACGCTCCACGCCGACCCATCGCCGATCTGCCAGGTCTGCAGCTACCAGGGTTGTCCCAGAACCCGCGTAGGGATCGAGCACAAGATCGCCGGGATCAGTCGAGATCCCGATTACCCGTTCCATCAGACGGAGCGGCTTGGGGGTGTCGAAGACGGCTCCGTCCGCAGATTCGCGCAGCACTTCGCGCTTCGCCTCGCCAGTGTCCCCCACCTCCTCCGCCATCCACAGCGTGCTGGGAACGAGGGCAGAGCCATCTACTTGGTATCGCTTGAGCCTGGGGATCCCAGCGCCCTTGCGGGGCCAATAGACCCGGCCATCGCGCTCTAGTTCGCGAAAGCGCTCTGCGGTATAGGTCCAGCAGCGGCCGCGCGGCGGCGAATGAACCGCGCCAGTCGGAGTCACGATCTCATAGAACTGCGAAGGCGTTGCGTGGCCCGCCTGAACACTCATCGGAACTGAGCGCCATGGACCGCGGGGATCGTCGTCGGGGTTGCTGTACGCCCCCGTGTCAGGAAGCCCATTCCGCCGTGTCTTCCATGCCCGAGGTCCTGCTGGCGCAAAGACGTGCAAGTAGTCATGCGACCTACTGAACGCGACGCGGTTGTCGCGACTCAGCTTTCGCTGCCAGATCACCGTCGCGACGAACGCTTCTCGACCAAAGACCTCCTCCAGCACGAGGCGCCCCACGTGCTGCTCCCGATCGTCGAGGTGGAGCCAGATGCTGGCGTCATCCGTGAGCAAGGGCGCAATCGCTTGAACGCGTGCGAGGAGATCCTCGGCCCATCGCTCCGAAGGGACCGCATCCTGGTAGTGCGTGAAAGTCTCGCCGGTGTTGAACGGCGGGTCGAGATAGCAGAGTCGGACTGATGCTGATTCAATGACGCCCGAGCGCATGATCGCGAGGTTGTCGCCAACATGAATCTTCCCGCTGGGGAGAGGCGTGCTGGGGTAGCCTCCGCGCGCCGTGCGCTCGAGTATGAAGGACATGTGTTCGATGTTAGGCGGGGCGAACGACACGCAGCGCCTGGCTCGCCGAGAGGAGTGATGTGAGCGTCTTCATGCAACCTGGTGAGGGGCGATCGACCCTGGATGCGATCGCCGCCGCAGCCACCGGGGCAACATCAGCCATCGGCATGTTCGCTTGGGCGAGCCGCGAGGGCCTGAGGAGGTTCCTCAACGAGCCGATGATCCAAACGCTGCTCGACGTCGGCGAGGTTCGTCTCATCATCGGCCTCGATGCGGTTACAAACACACAGAGCCTCGATGCGCTTGCATCGGCAATAAGTTCGACACCTTCATTGCACGTTGACATCTTTCTCCACAACGAGGCGCGGATATTTCATCCGAAGACGATCTGGTTTCACCGCCCAGATGGAACCGGACAACTTGTCACTGGTTCCGGGAACCTCACGGCATGGGGACTTACCAACAACTGGGAGTTCGGCGCGCGCGTGCCTCTCACCGCAGGCGAACTCGACTCGATAGAGAAAGAGTTCGCCGATTGGTGTGATGCTCATGCTGCGAATCTCGTCGACGTTGGGGACGAACGGGCGCGCGCACGCGCGGCCAACAATCGGACCCCGGAGAGAGCAGCGATCAGTAAGGAAGCTTCCATCGAGGCGGCAATGGACGCGCAGCTCGAATCGCCCGAGTTACTGGACGAAGCTGATTCCAACAATCCGGCCTGGTTCCTCGCCGACCTACCCAGAGGGCGCGGCGGGTACGCCCAGACAGGCTTCCCCTTTGCGATCATGACGGATTACTTCGGCTACCAAGATGGAGGCGTGTGGATCGACCTCGCGGAAGTCGATGGAGACGGGAACGAGACGGCGCTCGAACACCGTTACATCGGCACGAAGGAGAGCGTCAATTGGTCCTTCGACCTCACCGGGGCCCGCGGTATACCCGTCACGACGCCCGGGCCAATCGGCGTATTCATGCGCCTCGCCGACGGATCATTCCGCTATCACCTTCTCGGCCCGGGAGCACCGGACTTCGAGGTCGCCAGCACGCTGCTCGGCGCGCTGCCCCAAGTCGGCCCCCACACCAATCTGCGACGCGCCTACCCGACCACCGAGGATGTGAGACTGAGATGGCCGACGTGCCCGCTGCTGAGTGCGGTTTCTTAGGGCCGCATGAGCAACAGCAGCTCCGACGATGCGTTTCGCTTGACCGCTCTCTCACGCCGATTAAACTGCGCGTGAGTGGAACCTTCAATTTCCCTCATCTCGACTGACTCGAAGTAATCTGAAGCGATGCGCTGAAGATCCCCTACATCGATCGAACGCACCGTCGCATCCAGCCGCTCGTAGCTCGCGGAGTACGACAAGACAACCGGAAAGCCACGCTCTCGCGCCGTGTGGAAGAGTTGGTCAAACGCACCCGGCGCTTGGGCCGGGATGCTAAACGGCGACTGATGCCGCCGCGTCCGATACAAACCCCGGCTATGCGTCGCACCCGCCTTGAGATTGGAAACCGTGATCCCCGGATCATCCCCCAAGGCGATGGTCTCGAGCACGTGATAGAAACGGCTGTAGTGATCCCGGGTGTAAGGCGGATCCGCATACACGACGGCCGACTCAGTCGGCGCGGTCCCAATGGCGTCGAGGTAGTCGAGTGTGTTCGCGTGTATGGCGCACGCTGGCATACCAGTCCAGGTCGCCTGCGCCGTTTCACGCACTAGTTGATGTGTGTCGCGTCGACGCGCCTGAGCAACTTTCCTTAGGAGCGCTGGCTTTAGCTCCCCATGTCGCTCGCGCGGACGGATGGGTTGCGCGAAGTGGCCCCCAACCGTCGTGGCGACTTGACTGGCGACGCGGATGGCGACCGCGAGGATCGCATCGCGCAGCCGACCGTCTAGAGACTTCGCGTGTCCACATAAGGCGTCGATCGCTAATGCGTGCTCATATGAGAAGTAAACCCCGCCGTAGTACTGAAAGATGAGCGAAGTTGCTTGCTCCGTGGCGAGGGCCGACTGAAGATCGGTGTCGAATCCCCCGATCCATCGCTGTGTATGTGCGCGGAGAGAGCCTTCATCGATCATCGCGGCAATTGCCGCAATGTCCACGCGATGGTAGGCCTCTCGCTCGAACTGCACTAGCCGTGCGACGTCCCCGTCGCTAAGCACTCCTTCAAATCGGGACAGCGCGCGATCGACTTCCTCGATCGCGCATTCGATCTCGACATCCCCAAGGAACGACCCGTCGAGCAGAACTCGCGCGTACTCCTGAATGTCACTAGCAAATACCGGGCGCTGTTGGCCGACATAGCGCGCGACCGCTCCGGACCCGGTGAATGGATCAATAACGGGGCTGGTGTTGGACGCTGCAACTTCGTCTATCGCATCTGCGATCGCCCCGACGAACCGCGTCTTGTTCCCGAGATATGAGATGGTCCGTTCGCTTGCGCTCGCAACCAGAGCGGCCACGGGCTAGAAGTCCCAATCCTCGTCCTCGGTGGCCTCGGCCTTGCCGATCACGTACGACGAGCCTGACCCCGAGAAGAAGTCGTGGTTCTCGTCGGCGTTCGGCGACAGGGCGGACAGGATCGCCGGGTTCACATTCGTGACCGTCGAGGGGAACATCGCCTCGTAGCCCAGGTTCATGAGGGCCTTGTTGGCGTTGTAGTGCAGGAACTTCTTGACGTCCTCGGTGAGACCGACACCGTCGTAGAGGTCCTGCGTGTACTGCACCTCGTTGTCGTAGAGCTCGTAGAGCAGCGAGAACGTGTAGTCCTTGATCTCGTCGCGCTTGGCCTGGTCGACCGTCTCGAGTCCGCGCTGGAACTTGTAGCCGATGTAGTACCCGTGCACGGCCTCGTCACGGATGATGAGGCGGATGAGGTCGGCCGTGTTGGTGAGCTTGGCGCGGCTCGACCAGTGCATCGGGAGGTAGAACCCCGAGTAGAAGAGGAACGACTCGAGCAGAGTCGAGGCGACCTTGCGCTTGAGGGGCTCGTCGCCGCGGTAGTACTCCATGACGATCTGAGCCTTCTTCTGAAGGTTCTCGTTCTCGACCGACCAGCGGAACGCCTCGTCGATCTCCTTCGTCGAGCACAGCGTCGAGAAGATGGACGAATACGACTTGGCGTGCACCGACTCCATGAACGCGATGTTCGTGTAGACGGCCTCCTCGTGGGGCGTGATGGCGTCGGGGATGAGCGACACCGCGCCCACCGTGCCCTGGATCGTGTCGAGGAGCGTGAGCCCCGTGAACACGCGCATCGTGAGGGTCTGCTCCTCGGGGGTGAGCGTGTTCCACGACTGGATGTCGTTCGACAGCGGCACCTTCTCGGGCAGCCAGAAGTTGTTCACGAGGCGGTTCCACACCTCGAGGTCCTTGTCGTCCTGGATGCGGTTCCAGTTGATGGCCTGGACGTGGTCCAGGAGCTGGAGCTTCTCGCTCATCGTCCTTCTTCTCTCGGAATCCTGATCAGACCGTCAGAGCGTGCAGCTGACGCACTCGCTCATGTCGGTCCCCTCCAGCGCCATCTGGCGGAGGCGGATGTAGTAGATCGTCTTGATGCCCTTGCGCCAGGCGTAGATCTGGGCCTTGTTGATGTCGCGCGTGGTCGCGGTGTCCTTGAAGAACAGCGTGAGCGACAGACCCTGGTCGACGTGCTGCGTGGCGGCGGCGTACGTGTCGATGACCTTCTCGTAGCCGATCTCGTACGCGTCCTGGTAGTACTCCAGGTTGTCGTTCGTCATGAACGCCGCCGGGTAGTAGACGCGGCCGAGCTTTCCTTCCTTGCGGATCTCGATCTTCGCCGCGATCGGGTGGATCGACGACGTCGAGTTGTTGATGTACGAGATCGAGCCGGTGGGCGGCACCGCCTGCAGGTTCTGGTTGTAGATGCCGTGCTGCTGGATCGAGGCCTTGAGCGCGCGCCAGTCGTCCTGCGTGGGGATGTGGTGGCCGGCGAACATCTCGGCGACCTTGGCCGTCGCGGGAACCCACTCCTGCTCGATGTACTTGTCGAAGAACTCGCCCGATGCGTACGTCGAGTCCTCGAACCCGTCGAAGGTCTCGCCGCGCTCGATCGCGATCTTGTTCGACGCGGTCAGCGCGTGGAACAGCACCGAGTAGAAGTAGATGTTCGTGAAGTCGACACCCTCTTCCGACCCGTAGTAGACGTGCTCGCGGGCGAGGTAGCCGTGCAGGTTCATCTGGCCGAGGCCGATCGCGTGCGAGCGGTCGTTGCCGTCCTCGATCGAGCGGACCGAGGCGATGTGGCTCTGCTGACTGACGGCCGTGAGCGCACGGATGCTGGTGTCCACGGTCTTCGCAAGATCGCCGCCGTCCATCGCCAGGGCGATGTTGAGCGAACCCAGGTTGCACGAGATGTCCTTGCCGATCTGGGCGTAGGACAGGTCCTCGTTGTAGGTGGTGGGCGTGTTCACCTGCAGGATCTCGGAGCACAGGTTGGACATGTTGATCCGGCCCTTGATCGGGTTGGCCTTGTTCACCGTGTCCTCGAACATGATGTACGGGTAGCCCGACTCGAACTGGATCTCGGCGAGGGTCTGGAAGAACTCGCGCGCGTTGATCTTCGTCTTCTTGATGCGCGGGTCGTCGACCATCTCGCGGTACTTCTCGCTGACCGAGATGTCGCCGAACGGCACGCCGTAGACGCGCTCGACGTCGTATGGGGAGAACAGGTACATGTCCTCGCCGTTCTTGGCGAGCTCGAACGTGATGTCGGGGACGACGACGCCCAGCGACAGCGTCTTGATGCGGATCTTCTCGTCGGCGTTCTCGCGCTTGGTGTCGAGGAACTTCATGATGTCGGGGTGGTGCGCGTTGAGGTACACCGCACCTGCACCCTGACGCGCGCCGAGCTGGTTGGCGTACGAGAAGGAGTCTTCGAGGAGCTTCATCACGGGAATGATGCCGCTGGACTGGTTCTCGATCTGCTTGATCGGCGCCCCCGCCTCGCGGATGTTCGACAGCAGCAGCGCCACGCCGCCGCCGCGCTTGGACAGCTGCAGCGACGAGTTGATGCCGCGCGAGATCGACTCCATGTTGTCTTCGATGCGCAGCAGGAAGCACGAGACGAGCTCGCCGCGCTGCGCCTTGCCGGCGTTGAGGAACGTCGGCGTCGCAGGCTGGAAGCGCCCCGAGAGGATCTCGTCGACGAGGTTGGTGGCCAGCAGCTCGTCGCCGTCGGCGAGGGCGAGCGCGGTCATGACGACGCGGTCCTCGAAGCGCTCGAGGTAGCGCTTGCCGTCGAAGGTCTTGAGCGTGTAGCTCGTGTAGTACTTGAACGCGCCGAGGAACGTCTCGAAGCGGAACTTCTTGCCGTACGCGAAGTCGTTGAGCTGCTGGATGAACGCGAACGAGTACCTCTCGAGCACGGCGGGCTCGTAGTACTCCTTCTCGACGAGGTAGTCGAGACGCTCCTTGAGGGAGTGGAAGAACACCGTGTTCTGGTTCACGTGCTGCAGGAAGTACTCCCGCGCAGCGCGCTTGTCGGCGTCGAACTGGATCTTGCCGTCCGCGTCGTACAGGTTGAGCATCGCGTTGAGGGCGTGGTAGTCCATGCCCTCGAAGCGTGCCTGCGTCTTGAAGTCGGTCTCCGTCAGAGTTCCCACCAGCGTTCCAATCCCGCGCTCACGCGTTCCACATCTTCAGGCGTGCCGAATACCTCTAGCCGATACAAGTGCGGCACGTGACACTTGCGGCTGATGATGTCGCCGGCGACGCAGAAATGCTCGCCGAAGTTGGTGTTCCCCGCCGAGATGACTCCGCGGATGAGGCTCCGATTGCGCTCGTCGTTGAGGAAGCGGATGACCTGCTTCGGAACAGCGCCCTTCTCGACTCCCCTGCCCTGGCCTCCGCCATAAGTGGGTGTCACGAGGACGTACGGCTCGTCGACCACGAGCGCCGGATCCGTGGAGTGAAGTGGGATCCGGACCGCTCGAGCGCCGAGTTTCTCGATGAAGCGTGCGGTGTTGCCCGACACGCTCGAGAAGTAGACCAGCAGTGGCGCGTCCGTCGCGACGCGCTGCGTCACGACCGCGGACATGTCAGGCCAGACGCGAGGCGAGCTCGTCGATCTTGTCGGGACGGAAGCCCGACCAGTGGTCCTCATCGGTGATGACGACCGGCGCCTGGAGGTAGCCCAGCGCCTTGACCTGCTCGAGGGCCGTGGGGTCCTCCGAGAGGTCGTGGATTTCGTACTCGATCCCCTTGGAGTCGAGTGCTCGATACGTCGCCGTGCACTGCACGCACGCGGGCTTCGTGTAAACCGTGATCGCCATGTCGATTCCGTCTCCTCAGTGCTTCCCCCGGTGGCATCCGGTGCTCTTTCCCGGCAGTCCCCCCACCGGGAGTCCAATACTACATATGGGTACCGACATTCGATAGCACCACAAGGGCTAGTAGTTACATCGGTGTGATTTTCCACCGTTCTCCCCATGTACAACACAGGTTGTCCACGGATTCATCCACAGCCGCCAGGGTCTGGAAAAGGCCAGGATCACGGGGCTTTCGAACGCCACGGCCGCATCCGTCCACAGGCTGCACGCTAGCCATCGCCTCCGACATCGGATTCGCCTGTGGACAGCGCTTCCGGCGTGTCGCGGGCGTGTCGCGCACGGGTGTGCGTCGAGGTCGTCGACGCGGCCGTACGGGCACATCCCCGGGCGTGCCGTAACGTTGTCGGGTGGCCGGCTACCGGGAACTTCTGCGCACCCCCGGGGTGGCCCGCATCATCGCGGCACAGCTGACCGCGCGCTTCCCGAACGGGATGATCAGCCTCGTGATCCTCCTGCACATCGAGGGGATCACCGGCTCGTACGGCGCCGCAGGCATCGTCCTCGCGGCGGTGTCGATCGGCCAGGCGCTCGCCGGCCCCGTCACGAGCCGCTGGATGGGCCGTTGGGGCATGCGCCGGGTACTGACCCTCACCACGGTCGTGGCCGCGGCATCCCTCACCGCGATCGCACTCCTCGTCGTCCCGGTTCCGGTCTACATCGTCCTGGGGTTCATCGCGGGCGCTGCGACACCGCCGATCGTCGCGGCGGTGCGCACGATCTACGCCAAGATGGTCAACTCCACGCAGCTGACGGCGCTCTATTCCCTGGACGCCTCGCTGCAGGAGTTCATCTGGATCCTCGCCCCGGTGCTCATCACCTTCGTGGCGACGCAGGCCGGCACCGTCGTGGGTCTCATGCTGGTCGTGGTCATCCTGGTCGCCGGTGGCGCCTGGTTCATCCTCTCCCCCGAGGTCGGTCGCGTGCGCATCCCGCGCAGCAAGCGCTCCTTCGGCACGGTGCTGACCCGCCCGCCGATCCTGCTCGCGACCGTCATCGGCTTCCTCCTCATCGGCTCGTTCGCGGCCGTCGAGGCGAGCGTCGTGGCGACCTTCGACCACGGCGGACTGGAGGCGGGACTCGTGCTCGCCGTCTTCTCGATCGGCAGCCTCGCCGGCGGCCTCTCCTTCGGGCACCTGCCGATGGGCCGCTGGGCCATGGCGCGCCGCCTGACGGTCGTGGCCATCGGGCTCGCGCTCACCGCGCTGTGGGTCAACGTGTGGTGGATCGGCGCCACGCTGTTCCTCGCCGGCATCGGCATCGCGCCGGCACTGGCCGTGCTGTCGGCCGTGACCACCGCGAGCGTCAAGTTCAGCGACACGGCCGAGGCGTTCGGATGGGTCGGCACAGGTCAGCTCATCGGCGCTGCGGCGGGGTCGGCCGTCGCCGGCCTCCTCATCGACGGCCCGGGTGGCGTGACGGCCGCATTCACCTCCGCCGCCGCGTTCTGCGCACTCGGACTCCTGGTCGCGATCGTGTTCGCTCGGGGCCTTCCCGACTTGCGCGTGCGCGGTGCGAGCCCGATCCCCGACACCGAGCCGGTCACGACGATCGGCTGAGCCGATCCGCCACGCATAGCCGTGTCATAGACGGCGCATAGCCGCGAGCGCTCTACTCGAAGGCATGAACCCCGACGACACCACCGCCCGGCGCGATCGCGAGTGGCTCGATGACGACGGCAACCCGATCGACGAGGATCACCGCGGCCTGGTCTACGACATCCGCACCCTCGTCGACCGGCGACGCGCGCTCGGCATCTTCGGCGGCGTCGCGCTCACCAGCCTGCTCGCCGCCTGCGGCGCCATGGACGATTCGGATGCCTCGGCCACGCCCTCGTCGACGGGATCCGCGTCGCCGAGCACGGCGCCGTCCGCATCGGCGACCACCGAGGCCGAGGCATCCGTCCCCCTCGATGAGGTGCCCGACGAGACCGCCGGACCCTACCCGGCGGACGGGTCGAACGGCATCGACGTGCTCGACGACTCCGGCATCGTGCGGGCCGACATCCGCTCGAGCTTCGGGTCGTCGACGACGGTCGCCGAAGGCGTGCCGCTCACGATCGCGCTGACCGTCAGGGACGCCGCGACCGGCGCGGCGCTGGCGGGCCGCGGGGTGTACCTCTGGCACTGCGACCGCGGCGGAAACTATTCGCTGTACAGCCGTGGGGTCGAGAACGAGAACTACCTGCGCGGGGTGCAGGAGACCGATGCGAACGGGACGGTCACCTTCACGTCGATCTATCCGGCGTGCTACTCGGGGCGCTGGCCGCACATCCACTTCGAGGTGTACGACGACATCGCCACCGCCGTCGCGAACGGCCCGATCGTGAAGACGAGCCAGATCGCGCTGCCGCCCGAGACCAACGACGCGGTCTACGCAACGAGCGGGTACGAGCAGAGCGTGCGCAACGCGTCGCAGGTGTCGCTGCAGAGCGACAACGTGTTCCGGGACGACGGCGCCGTCCACCAGCTCGCCACCATGTCGGGCTCTGTGGCCGCGGGCTACACCGCCGCCCTCACGATCGGCGTGTAGGCGTCCGGGTCACGCGAGCCGGCGGAGCATCTCCAGCAGGGCGAGCGCGTAGGCGTCGGCGGGCTCGGGGTGCTCGAACACCCGCCGCTCGCCGCCGAGCACGATCTCGACCTCGTGGTTGTCGGGCATCCGCCGCAGCGACCGGAAGGCACCGCGCAGCATCTCGCGCAGCTGGTGCTCGTACGGCAGCCACAGCGCGTCCTCGAGGGCGACGGAATCCAGCGCCCATTCGGTCGTGCCGTTGAAGGCCAGGATGCGCCCGGTCGGGTACTCGCGCGGCTCGATGGTCATCTCGCTGACGGTGAAGACGTCGGCCTCGAACTCCGGCTCGTCGAGCTGGAAGCGGTCGCCCGAGTGCGGGTGCCACACCAGGCCGGCTTCGCGCAGGGCCAGGGCCAGCTCCGTCGAGATCACACCACCATTCTGGCCCGGCTCGTTCCTCCCCGTGTCGCGCCGCCACGCCGCAGCGATCACGCCAACCTCCGCCGCCATCCTGCCGCGCGGTGAGGAGGGTTTCGCCGCGCCCGTAGGCTGAGCGCATGCCCGCCCCCGTCACCCTCCCCCGCCTGGCGTGGGGCTCGGCCTCGGCCGATCGTCGCGCTCTCCTCATCCACGGCCTCGGGTCCAACGGCGCCCTGATGTGGCGCTACGGCTCGGCTCTCGCGGACGCCGGATGGCGGACGGATGCTGTGGACCTCCGCGGGCACGGCACGGCCCCGCGCACGCTCGACTACACGCTGGCGGCCTATGCCGCGGACGTCGCGGAGACCCGTCCGGTCGACGCCGGCCCGTGGGACCTCGTGATCGGCCACTCGCTCGGGGGCGCAGCATCCGTTCTGGCCGCCGCAGCCGACCCGTCGTGGACGCGCCGTCTCGTCCTCGTCGACCCCGCACTCCTGCTCACCGACCATGACCGCGACATCGTGCGCGACAGCCAGACCCGCTCGTTCGACGACCCGTCGCAGGCGGCCGTGCGGGCGGAGCACCCGCACTGGCACCCGCACGACATCGAGCTGAAGGCGCTGTCGGCGCAGCAGGCGAGCCGCTGGGCGGTGGAGCAGACGAGCGCTCAGAACGCGGAGTGGGACGTCACGGATGCTGCGCTTCGCATCGCGGTGCCGACCCACGTGATCGCGTCCGACCCGGGCGTGTACTCGATCTTCCGCGGCAAGCCGGCGGAGGCCGCCGTGGCGCCCAACCCGAACTTCACGGTGTCGGTCGTCGCCGACGCCGGGCACTCCCCGCACCGCGATCAGCCGGAGGCGACGATCGAGGCGCTGTTCGCCGCACTCGCCTGAAGCCGGCGGGCAGACCTACTGCACCGTGATCTCGACGCCCTGGCCGACGTCGAGCACAACGCCCACGAAGGACGGCAGCACGCTCGCGAGCTCTTCGCGCAGGTCGTCGACCGGCGGGGTCTGACCGTCGTCGGTCGTGATCGCGATGGTGGCGGTCGCGCCCGACCAGTCCAGGCCGTACACCCGAGCACCCTCGTCGGCGCTGAGCCACTCGGTCGCCGCGTCCTGGATCGCGACAGACCATCGCGCCAGCGCCACCGACACGGCGGAGTTCACCGCGAGCGGTATTGCGATGACCACGGCGAGCACCGTGACGATGACGTAGGCGCGGCGCCGGTTCGCGACCGGCGACGATCCCGGATCGCGCGCGTATCCGGCCAGGGTGAAGACGATGCTGCCCGCGATCACGAGGGCGACGACGTTGGAGAGGAACAGCCACAGCGCGCCGAGCGCGTCGGCCCAGAGGCCCTGCCCCGCACAGACGCCCACGACACCCAGCGGCGGCACGAGCGAGATCGCGATCGCCACACCGGGAAGGATGGCGCTCAGATCCTTCCGGCACATCGCGAAGCCGCCCGCGAAGCCGGTGGCGAGCGCCGCCACGAGGTCCATGAAGCTGGGCGAGGTGCGCCCGAGCACCTGCGAGTTGGTCTCGAGGCTCTCCGGCGTCGCGACGAACAGCGAGAACGCCAGGCCCAGCACGATCACGATGACGAGCCCGAGCAGCACCCACATGATCGACCGCACGACCAGGCTGAGGTGCCCGGTGACGATGCCGAGCCCGATCCCGAGGATCGGTGTGCCGAGCGGCGCGATGATCATCGCGCCGATGACCGTCGCGGTGGAGTCGGTCAGCACGCCGGCGATCGCGATGATGCCGGCGAGGGTCAGCATGATGAGGAACCCGCTGCGTTTGCCGGCGCGATCGCCGGAGCCGAGGTCGAGCGCCTCGGTCACCTCGGCCGCGGTCTGCCGCTGCGTCGGGGGGATGAGCGCCTGGAGCATCTCCGAGAGCGTCGCCATGCGCACATCATCGCGTAAGAATGGCGTGGTGGCGTCCTTCGAACCGAGCGAGATCCTGAACGACGAGTTACTGGAGCGTTTCCGCGCGCGGGCCGCCGTTCACGATCGCGAGAACACCTTCCCCGACGACGATCTGGCCGAGCTCAAAGCCGCCGGGTACCTCGCGATCCTCGTGCCGGAAGAGCTCGGCGGATCCGGGCTGGGGCTGGCCGAGGCATCCGTCCTCCAGCAGCGCCTCGCGGGCGCGGCCCCGGCGACGGCCCTCGCGATCAACATGCACCTGGTCTGGACGGGCGTCGCGAAGGTGCTCGCCGACCGCGGGATCGACGCGCTGAGGTTCGTGCAGGAGGGCGCGGCGGCCGGCGAGGTCTTCGCGTTCGGGATCAGCGAGGCGGGGAACGACCTCGTGCTGTTCGGGAGCGGAACGGATGCTGCGCCCCTCCCCGACGGCGGATACTCGTTCACCGGCACCAAGATCTTCACGTCGCTGGCGCCGGTGTGGACGCAGCTCGGCCTGCACGGACTCGACACGTCGTCGGAGGACGCGCCGCGGATGGTCTACGCGTTCGTCCCGCGGTCCGAGGTGCAGGCGGGCCGCGTCGTCGTCCGTGACGACTGGGACACCCTCGGCATGCGCGGCACGCAATCGCGCACGACGGAGCTCCGCGACGCCGTGGCGCCCGCCGACCGGATCGTGCGGCGACTCGCCCCGGGCCCGAACCCCGACCCGCTGGTGTTCGGCATCTTCAGCGTCTTCGAGATCCTCCTGGCGTCGGTGTACACCGGCATCGCCCGGCGAGCACTCGACGTCGCCGTCGGCACGGCCGGAAAGCGCACGTCGAAGCGCACCGGCAAGGCGTACAGCCAGGATCCCGACATCCGCTGGCGCATCGCCGGCATGGCCCTCGCCTACGACGCCCTTCCGCCGCAGATCGACGCGCTCGCCCGTGACGTCGACGACCTCGCCGATCACGGGGCCAAGTGGTTCTCGCTGCTCGCGGGGCTCAAGCACCGGGCCGTGACGGCCGCGAAGCAGATCGTCGACGAGGCCGTGCTCGTCGCCGGCGGATCCTCGTACTTCTCGGGCACCGAGCTGGGCCGCCTCTACCGTGACGTGCTGGCCGGCCTGTTCCACCCCTCCGACCCGGAATCGGCGCACTCGACCGTCGCGACCGCCTGGCTCGGGCCGATCGAGGACTGAGACATGTCGACGCCGACGCGCCTCCTCAGCCCCGCCGATCAGGAGCGCCGCCGTGGGCTGCGCACGATGAAGGGCGTCGCCCTCGGCGCGCTGATCTTCATGGCGGTGCTGTTCGCCTTCTCGTTCGCGTTCCAGCAGGAGATCCCCGCGCTCGCCTACGTGCGGGCGGCGGCCGAAGGCGGCATGGTCGGCGCTCTCGCCGACTGGTTCGCGGTCACGGCGCTCTTCCGGCATCCGCTCGGGATCCCGATCCCGCACACGGCGATCATCCCGAGCCGCAAGGACGAGATCGGCCGCACCCTCGGCGAGTTCGTCGAGACCGAGTTCCTGCGCGCCGACGTCGTGCGCACGAAGCTCGACCAGACCGCGATCGCCGCCCGCCTCGGCGAATGGCTGAGCGCGCCGGTGCATGCCGAACGGGTCGCGGCCGAGGCATCCGTCATGGCCGGAAGCGTGCTGCGCGCGCTCAGCGACGACGACGTCCGCGACGTGATCGAAGAGCTCGCCCGCGAGCACCTCATCGCACCGGAGTGGGGTCCGCCGCTGGGCGAATGGCTCGAGCGGATCATCGACGCCGGCGCGCACCACGGCGCCGTCGACCTCGCCGCCGACACGATCGCCGCGTGGCTCGCGGCCAACAAGACGGCGTTCACGGGCGTCGTGTCGCGCCGCCTGCCGGCGTGGGTGCCGTCGGTCGCGCATCGCTTCGTCGACGACACCGTGTACAACGAGGCGGTGAAGTTCGTCGCCGCCGTACAGGCGGACCCTCGGCATCCGGCCCGCGTCGCGATCGACGGCTACCTCGCGCGTCTCGCCGGCAACCTGCAGCACGACCCCGCGACGATCGGGCGCTTCGAGGACGCGAAGCTCGCCGTGTTCGACAGCCCCCGCGTGCGCGAGCTGGCCGGCGAGGCCTGGGCGACCGCGAAGGCCGGCCTGCTGCGCTCGCTCGCCGACCCCGAGAGCGGACTGCGGCGACGGGGCGTGGAGGCACTGGTCGAGATCGGCGAGCGATTGACGACGGATGCTGCGCTCCAGCGCCGCGTGGACACCTGGGTGACGGACGCCGCCGTGTTCCTCGTCGACCGCTACCGCCACGACATCGCGTCCATCATCACCGACACCGTCGAGCGGTGGGACCCCGTCGAGACGACGGAGAAGATCGAGCTCATGGTCGGGCGCGACCTGCAGTACATCCGCCTCAACGGCACGATCGTCGGCGCGCTCGCCGGACTCGCGATCTTCTCGATCGCGCACGCGCTGCTCGGGTGACGCGTCGCGGCGAGCCGTGTTAAGAGTGCGTGAAGTCCGGGGCGATCGCGGCCGCCGAGAGTTACCCTGATGCCGTGTCCGCGGACGAGCCCACCCAGTACCTCTTCAGCTACGGCACGCTGCAGAACGCCGACGTGCAGCTCGACACGTTCGGCCGCCTGGTCGAGAGCGAGCCCGACGCGCTGCCCGGGTACACCGTCGACTACGCCGAGATCGAAGACACTCGCGTCGTCGACCTGTCGGGTCTGACCGTCCACCCGATCGTGCGCGAGACGGGGAACCCCCTCGACAAGGTCGTGGGCAAGGCGCTGCTCGTGACCGAGGACGAGCTCGACGCGGCCGACGAGTACGAAGTGGCGCTGTATCGACGCTGCGCGGTGGTGCTGGCGAGCGGTCGCTCCGCGTGGGTCTACGTCGCGGCGTGAGCGCCCGGTAGCGTCGACACGTGACGCTTTCCCACGATCCCTCGTGGCCACGCGCAGGTGCGTGGCCCCCGCTCGAAGACGGGAGCTGGGATGCCGCGATCCTCGGCGTTCCCGCATTCCGCACGTCCCTGTCCCCCACCGGTGCGCACGCGACGCCCGCGGCGATCCGCGACGCGCTGCGCCGCTACAGCCCGACGCTCCTGGGCCCTCCCCCGGTCGACCTGAACGACGTGCTGCGCATCGCGGATGCGGGCGACGTGGCCGAGCCCGACGGACCGGAGGGCGAGGCATCCGTCCGCTCCACGGTGTCGGAGCTGCGCGAGCGCGCGGATCTCGTCGTCGCGCTCGGCGGCGACAACTCGCTCACCTACGCGGTGGCGCAGGGCGCCCAGGCCATGGGGCTCATCACCATCGACGCGCATTTCGATCTGCGCGACGGCGTCTCGAACGGCTCTCCGGTGCGGCGGCTGGTCGAGGACGGCCTCGACGGGCGGCGGATCGTCCAGCTCGGCATCGCCGATTTCGCCAACTCCGTCGCCTACGCGCAGCGCGCGGCGGACTACGGCATCACCGTCGTGACCATGGACGACCTGCGCCGCCGCGGCGCCGCTGACGTCGCGGCCGAGGCGCTCGAGATCGCCGGCGCCGGCGGGGGCCCGGTGCACCTCGACATCGACGTGGACGTGTGCGACCGGTCCGTGGCGCCCGGGTGCCCGGCATCCGTCCCCGGCGGACTGGCCGCCTGGGAGCTGCGGGCGCTCGTTCGCGCCCTCGCCGCCGACTCCCGCCTGCACAGCGCCGACATCGCCGAGGTCGACGCCACGGCGGATGCCCCCGACGGGCGCACGGTGCGCCTCGCGGCGCTCTGCGTACTCGAACTCCTCGCCGCCAAGGCCTCAGGAAAGGTCACGTCATGATCCGTCTCGCACTGGTGCGGCACGCGAAGTCCGAATGGGGCAACCCCGGCCTCGACGACCACGACCGCCCGCTGAACGATCGCGGCCGGCGCGATGCGCCGCGCATGGCCGCGCGGCTCGCGGCGACCGGCTTCCGCCCGGACGTCATCCTCTCGAGCACCGCCGTGCGCGCGCGGACGACGGCCGAAGCCTTCGCCGCCGAGCTCGGCGTGGCGGTCTCGCTGGACCCCGAGCTGTACGGTGCCCCGGCGCGCACCCTGCTTGCCGCCGCCGCGGCCACGCGTGCGGCGACGGTCATGGTGGTCGCGCACGATCCCGGGATGAGCGCCCTCGCGGCGAGCCTCTCGGACGACGACATCGACCACATGCCGACGTGCGCCGTCGCGACGTTCATCTGGGCGCAGGACGACTGGGACGTCGCGAGCTCCGTCGACCCCGACAACTGGACGTTCGACACGCCGCCCCGCTGACGCCGGTCAGAGCGCGGCGCCGCCGATCCACACCGTGTGCACGAGCGGCACACCGGGGCGGTAGGCGAGGTGCACGCGGGTCGGCGCGTCGAGCATCACGAGGTCGGCGCGCATCCCCGGGGCGAGTGCGCCCACGTCGTCGCGGCGCAGCGCCTTCGCGCCACCGGCGGTCGCTGCCCACACCGCCTCGGCGGGCGTCATCCCCATCTCGCGCACCGCGAGCGCGATCATGAGGGGCATCGAGCTCGTGAAACTCGACCCCGGGTTGCAGTCGCTCGCGAGGGCGACGGTCGCTCCCGCATCGATCAGCCGTCGCGCATCGGGGTACGGCTGGCGGGTCGAGAACTCCACGCCCGGCAGCAGCGTCGCGACCGTGGTCGAACCCGCGAGCGCGGCGACATCCTCGTCCGACAGATACGTGCAGTGGTCGACGGATGCTGCGCCCAGCTCGACAGCGAGACGCACACCCTCGCCCGGTCCGAGCTGATTGCCGTGCACGCGCGGCTCGAGGCCGTGCGCGACGCCCGCGGCGAGGATGCGCCGCGACTCGTCGGGCGTGAACGCCCCGCGCTCGCAGAACACGTCGATCCACCGGCTGTGCGGAGCACACGCGTGGAGCATCGCGTCGCAGACGAGCTCGACGTACTCGTCGCGCCGCTCGCTGTACTCGGCGGGCACGACGTGGGCGCCGAGGAATGTGACCTCGGGCGTGACTTCCGCGGCGAGGCGAGCCAGTCGCTCCTCGTCGGCGACGGTGAGCCCGTAGCCCGTCTTGATCTCGAACGTCGTCGTCCCCTGGCCGTGGAGCTCGGCCACGAAGCCCGCGAGGCGCGCCCGCAGCTCCTCGTCGCTCGTGGAGCGCGTGGCCCCGACGGTACGCCGTATGCCCCCTGCGGCATACGGCGTACCGGTCATGCGCGCCTCGAACTCGTCGGCGCGGTCGCCCTCGAACACGAGGTGCGTGTGACTGTCGACGAACCCGGGGATGACCGCGCGGCCCCCGGCGTCGACGACCTCGACCGCCTCTTCCCGCGAGAGAACAGGTGGTCGCCGAGATGCGGGTTGGTTCCCCACCTCTCGTCCACCAGAAGCACTCTCGCGGTCGAGTGCGGAGGCGGGGCCGACCCATGCGATCCGGTCGCCCACGATCAGCACGGCGGCGTCGTGCAGCGTGCCGAGGGCATCGCCGTCGGAGGCGACGTTGGTGGTCAGCTCGCCGATGTTCGTGATGAGCGTGGTGGTCACAGCATCCGTCCGTCAGTCACCGAGCATGGGCACGTTCAGGCCGCGCTCGCGCGCGACCTCCTTCGCGCGGTCGTAGCCCGCGTCGACGTGGCGCATCACGCCGGTGCCGGGATCGTTGGTGAGCACGCGCTCGAGCTTCTCCGCGGCGAGCGGGGTGCCGTCGGCGACGGTGACCTGACCGGCATGGATGCTGCGGCCGATGCCGACGCCGCCACCGTGGTGGATCGACACCCACGCCGCACCCGACGCCGTGTTGAGCAGCGCGTTGAGGAGCGGCCAGTCGGCGATCGCGTCGGAGCCGTCGGCCATGGCCTCGGTCTCGCGGTAGGGCGAGGCGACCGAGCCCGCGTCCAGGTGGTCGCGGCCGATCACGATCGGGCCCGAGAGCTCACCCGAGGCGACCATCTCGTTGAACTTCAGCCCGGCGAGGTGGCGCTCCTTGTAGCCGAGCCAGCAGATGCGCGCCGGGAGGCCCTCGAAGTGCACCGCGTCGCCGGCCTTGTCGAGCCAGCGCACGAGCCCCGCGTTGTCGGGGAAGAGGGCCTTGACGGCCTCGTCCGTCTTGCGGATGTCCTCGGGGTCACCCGAGAGCGCGACCCAGCGGAACGGTCCGCGCCCCTCGGCGAACTGCGGGCGGATGTAGGCGGGAACGAAGCCCGGGAAGGCGAACGCCCGGTCGAAGCCGCCGAGCTGAGCCTCGGCGCGGATCGAGTTGCCGTAGTCGAAGACCTCGGCCCCGGCGTCCTGGAATCCCACCATCGCCGCGACGTGCTTGGCCATCGAGCCGCGCGCGCGGGCGGTGAACGCCTCGGGGTCACGCGCCGCTTCGGCCTTCCAGTCCTCGAACGCGATGCCCACCGGCAGGTACGCCAGCGGGTCGTGGGCGCTGGTCTGGTCGGTGACGATGTCGACGGCGACCTCGCCTGCGCGGTGACGCAGCAGCACGTCGCCGAAGACCTCGGCGGCGTTGCCGACGACGCCGACCGACAGCGCCTCGCCGGAGGCCTTCGCCGCCATCACGCGCGCGAGCGCCTGGTCGAGGTCGGTCGTGTACTCGTCGAGGTAGCCGTGCTCGACACGGCGTGCCAGGCGCGACTCGTCGACGTCGACGATGAGCACCGCTCCCCCGTTCAGGGTCACGGCGAGCGGCTGTGCGCCGCCCATGCCCCCGGCGCCGCCGGTGAGCGTGAGCGTGCCCGACAGATCGTCGCGCCCCAGCGACCGCGCCACGGCGGCGAACGTCTCGTACGTGCCCTGGAGGATGCCCTGCGTGCCGATGTAGATCCAAGACCCCGCGGTCATCTGGCCGTACATCGTCAGGCCGAGCTCCTCGAGGCGGCGGAACTCGGGCCACGTCGCCCAGTCCCCCACGAGGTTCGAGTTGGCGATGAGCACGCGCGGCGCCCACTCGTGCGTGCGGAAGACCCCGACCGGCTTGCCCGACTGCACCAGCAGCGTCTCGTCGGGCTCGAGCTCGTCGAGCGTGCGGACGATGGCATCGAACGCCTCCCACGAACGGGCCGCGCGCCCCGTGCCGCCGTAGACGACGAGGTCCTCCGGGTGCTCGGCGACCTCGGGGTCGAGGTTGTTCATGAGCATGCGCTTGGCGGCTTCGGCGCCCCAGCTCTTGGCGGTGCGCTCGGGGCCTCGCGGCGCGCGTACGGCGCCTTCGCCGAGCCCGCGCGCGGCCGGCGCGGTCGTCGAGCTTGTGGGAACGGACATCGTCACTCCTTCGTGGTGGTGTGGTAGGCGGCCGCCGCGACGGCGCCGGACGCGACGAGCACGGTCACGGCTTCCATCTCGGGCGACAGGTAGCGGTCGGGGCCGGGCCCTCCGGCGACGGTGCGCACGAGATCGCGCACGGCGCCGGTGGCGGCGGCGGGCTCGAGCGGCGCCCGCAGGTCGAGGGCGCGCGAGGCGGTGAGCACCTCGATCGCGAGCACGCGAGAGAGCCCGTCGATCGCCCGACGGAGCTTCCGCGCGGCGGCCCACCCCATCGACACGTGATCCTCCTGCATCGCGGACGACGGGATCGAGTCGACGGATGCCGGGACCGCCAGCCGCTTCAGCTCCGAGACGATCCCCGCCGCGGCGTACTGGGCGATCATGAAGCCCGAGTCGACCCCGACCTCGTCGGCGAGGAACGGCGGCAGGCCGTTGCTGCGCGCGCGGTCGAGGGCGCGGTCGGTGCGGCGCTCCGAGATCGAGGCGACGTCGGCCACGGCGATCGCGAGGAAGTCCAGCACGTACGCGACAGGTGCGCCGTGGAAGTTGCCGTTCGACTCGACGCGCCCGTCATCGGTGATCACGGGGTTGTCGACGGCCGCGGCGAGCTCGCGCGAGGCGATGAGCAGCGCGTGGTCGGCGGTGTCGCGGGCGGCGCCGTGCACCTGCGGCGAGCAGCGCAGCGAGTACGCGTCCTGCACGCGGGTGCAGACGGCGGGGTCGCGGTGCGACGCCATGATCCCCGAGCCCGCGAGCACGGCCCGCAGGTTCGAGGCCGAGACGGCCTGCCCCACCTGCGGCCGGAGCGCCTGCAGATCGGCGGCGAACACGGCGTCCGTGCCGAGCTGGGACTCGACCGACATGCCCGCGGCGACATCGGCCGTGTCGAGCAGCACCGAGAGGTCGTGCAGCGCGAGCAGCAGCATCCCGAGCATGCCGTCGGTGCCGTTGATGAGCGCGAGGCCCTCCTTCTCGCGCAGGACGAGCGGGGACACGGATGCTGCCGCCAGCGCCTCGGCCGCGTCGACCTCTTCGCCGGTCGCGGTGCGCACGCGCCCCTCGCCCATCGCGGCGAGCGCGACGTGCGACAGCGGAGCGAGGTCGCCCGAGCAGCCGAGCGAGCCGTACTCGCGCACGATCGGCGTGATGCCGGCGTTGAGCATCGCGGCGTAGGTGTCCACGACGACGGGCCGGACGCCCGTGTGACCGGTCGCCAGCGTCTGCAGGCGCAGCAGCATGAGCGCGCGGACGACCTCGCGCTCGACCTCGGGGCCCGTGCCGGCCGCGTGCGAGCGGATGAGGCTGGCCTGCAGCTGCAGGCGGCGCTCCGGGGCGATGAACGTGGTGGCGAGGGCGCCGAAGCCGGTCGAGATGCCGTAGTGCGGCTCGGGGTCGTCGGCGAGGCCCTCCACGAGGGCGCGGGTCGCCGCGACGCGCGCGACGGCCTCGGGGGCGAGCTCGACGAGGGCGCCGTGACGGGCGACGGCGACGACCTCGTCGGGACGCAGCGGCGCCGCGCCGACGGTGACGACGGCGACGTCGGTGGCGGAGGGGGGCGTGACGATGGTCATGCTCCGATTCCACACCCGGGCCGTGGCGCGCGACAGCGGGTCGTGGCATCCTCTGTCTGTGATTCCAGACAGCAGCACGAGGCCTCAGGTGCCCGCCGCGGACCAGACGCTGCGGATCCTGTCGTACCTCGCGCGCCAGCGCGGGCCGGTTCCCGCGCGCACGATCGCGACCGCGCTGGACCTGCCGCGCTCCACCGTGTATCACCTGCTCGCGGCGCTGCAGGAGCACCAGTTCGTCGTGCATCTGCCCGAGGACCGGCGCTGGGGCCTCGGCATCGCCGCGTTCGAGCTTGCCGGCGGGTACTCGCGCCAGGAGCCGCTCGCGCGGCTCGGCCGCCCCGTGCTCGCCGACCTGGTCGATCGCGCCGGCGAGAGCGCGCACCTCGCCGTCATGCACGGTCGCGACGTGCTGTACATCGTCGAGGAGCGTGCGCCGCGCCGGCCCGCGCTGGTGACGGACGTCGGCGTCCGCCTGCCGTCGCACCTCACCGCGACGGGCCGGGCGATGCTCGCGGCGCTGCCGCGCGAGCAGGTGCGGGCGCTGTTCCCGGACGCCGCGGCCTTCGCGGACCGCACGGGCCGAGGCCCCCAGCGGCCCGGAGAGCTGCGGGAGCTGCTCCGCGGCGTGCGGGAGCGGGGGTGGGCCTCCGAGGACGGCGAGGTCACCCTCGGGCTGGGGTCCGTCGGCGTCGCGGTGCTCGACCACGTCGGCTGGCCGATCGCCGCGATCGCAGTGACCTTCCCGACGGACGGCGCGCGCGAGGCCGCGGACTTCGCGGAACTCGTCGCCCCCGTGGCGGCCGAGCTCGGCAGGCGCATCGGCGGCGCGCGTCCGACCACGTCGAAACTCTGAAAGGCTCTTGCAGGTTTTTCCGATCCGATCTAATCTGAAATCGTCTTTCAGATTGGATGATCATGGCCGCACCCGAGACCCGACGCACGCTCAGCGACCCTGCGGCACTCGAGGCGCTCGCCCACCCGGTACGCCTCGACCTGCTCAGCTTCCTCATGTCGCACGGCGCCGCCACCGCGTCCGAGTGCGCGCGGGCGGTCGACGACAACCCGTCCAACTGCAGCTACCACTTGCGGGTGCTCGCCAAGCACGGGCTCGTCGAGCCGGTCGCCTCCGACGACGGCCGGGAGCGGCCGTGGCAGGCGACGGTCACAGGACTCAGCCTCGATCTCGACTCCGAGGACCCGTCGGTGGCGGCGAGCGCGACCGCGATGCTCGAGGCATCCCTTCAGCTCGACTACCAGCTGGCGCGCGAACACGTCCGCCGGCGCGATCGCATCGAGGGTGAGTGGCGCGACGTCGACGCCCACGCCCAATACGGACTGCGTGTGACGCCCGCCGAGCTGCAGTCGATCGTCGAGCGCATCGACGCGATCGTCCGGCCGTACATCGCCGCGACCCGCGCCGACGCCCCCGACGGCGCCGCGGTGGCCAGCCTCTCTCTACTGGCGTTTCCGCGCCCCACGTTCGGGGAGGAACCGCGATGACCTCGCGCAGCGCCTTCGCGATCCCCGCCTTCCGGCGGCTGTGGACGGCCGGGCTCATCTCCGACACCGGCGACTGGCTCCTCTTCATCGCGCTGCCGCTCGTCGTGTTCCAGCTCACCGGCTCGGCGCTCGGCACCTCGATCGCCTTCCTGCTCGAGCTCATCCCTGCCGTGGCGCTCGCACCCCTGGCCGCGCGGCTCGTCGGGCGGTTCGACCGTCGCTGGATCATGGTCGCCGTGAACGTCGGACAGGCGCTGGCGCTGCTGCCCCTGCTCTGGGTCGACGAGCTCGGCGACCTCCCCCTCGCATACGCGGTGATCTTCGTGCACGCCTCGCTCAGCACCCTGTTCGAGCCGGCGAAGAACACCCTCCTTCCCGAGTTGGTCGACACCGGCCGCCTGGTCTCGGCCAATGCCCTGATCGGCCTCAACCAGAACCTCGGGCGCCTGGTCGGCGGCCCGCTGGGCGGCGTGCTCCTCGCCGTCGGCGACCTCGGCCTGATCGTCGCGGTCGACGCGCTGACCTACGTCGTCTCGGCCGTCCTCATCGCGACCCTGCCGGCCGTCGCCGCACCGGCCGAGACGCACTCCCCCGAGGAGAGAGCCGCCCCACGACCGGCTGGACTCCTCACCGCCTTCCGCCTCCCCCGGCTGCGGGGCGCGTTCGCCGTGATCTTCGTGTCGAGCGTGGCGCAGGGGATGTTCCTCGTCCTCTTCGTGCTCTTCGCGCTCGGCCCGCTGCGGGGATCGGACGCCGACGTCGGCCTCCTGCGCGGCATCCAGGCGATCGGCGCCGTCGTCGCCGGTGTCGTGCTCGGCTTCCTCGTGCGCGGGTCTTCGCCGCGCGCGCTCACGGCGCTGAGCCTGTTCGCGTTCGGCGCGCTCTCGCTCGCGACGTGGAACCTTCCCGCACTCACCACCGACATCTGGCCCTACGTCGTGCTGTTCGCCGCCGTCGGCGCGCCAGGCGTGATCATGATCGCGGGCCTCATGAGCGTGCTGCAGGAACACTCCGCACCGTGGCAGCGCGGCGCCGTGTTCGCCGCGGTCGGGCTCGTGAGCGCGCTCGGGCAGGCGGCCGGCATCCTCCTCGGCGCCCTCTCCGACGGCCCGATCGGCCTGCTGCCTCTGCTGGAGCTGCAGGGATGCCTCTACCTGCTGAGCGGAGTCATCGCCCTGCTGTGGCTCCCCCGCGTGCATCGCGCGGGAAAGGCCGGCGGTCTGGCCGCGACGGCCACGCACGCGGGCTGAGGCATCGGAGATCGCACCAGACCACGTGCGGGCACGAGTCCGCGGACCTACGTCCGCTGCTCGCGCATGCGCACCACCAGCTCGGGCTCGATCAAGCGGTGCCAGTCCCCGTCGTAGGTGTCGGCATCGGCGACCAGAAGGTCGAGCACCGCCTCGGCGACCCGCTCCGGACGCTGCTCGACGCTCGACAGCTCGAGCGCTTCGGCGACCGGGGTGTTGTCGAATCCCACGACCAGCATGTCGGGGTGGCCGCTGTGCGAGGCGGCGAGGTGGGCGCCGACCGCCAGGGTGTCGCTCGCACACACGATGGCGTCGACGGCTCCGGCGGCGAGCTCCTGCTCGACCACCGCGCGCGCGGCCGACACGGTGTCCACCGCGGTCCAGCGAAGGCTCGCAGGCGGGTCGGCCCCGAATCCCATCGCCTCCCGCCAGCCCCGCTCGCGGTCGTCTCCCGTGCCCGAGCCCCGAGGCCACCCCAGGAACGCCACTCGCGAGCCGTTCGCCATCGCTTGGGTGGTGGCAGCCCGGGTGCCGGCGGCACCGTCGACGTCCACCCACGGCCGTTCGGGATTGCCCATCGCCACGCCCGCGCCGGGTTCGCCCCAGGGCCGGCCGAACGCCACGAACGGGATGCCGTGCTCGGCGAGCCAGTCCGCTCGAGGATCACCGGCGTACGTGCCGGTCAGCACGATCCGGTCGATCTCTCCTCCCTCGCGCAGCTGCCGGACCCGACGCAGCTCCTCCTCCGCGTCGTTGGCGGCGTACACCAGGATGCGGAGGCCACGGGGCGTCGCGCGGTCGGTCAGCGCGTGGATGAAGCGATCGAGCACGATGCCGGAGATTCCCCCCGCGTACGGATCGAGGTGGATGCCGATCGTCGCGCTGCGCTGCGTGCGAAGCCGTCGCGCCGCCATCGAGGGCGCGTAACCGAGCTCCATGATCGCCGCGCGGACGCGCTCCCGCGTGCCCTCTCTGACGATCTCGGGGCTGTTGAGCACGTTCGACACCGTCTGTCTCGACACCCCTGCCACACGAGCGACGTCTTCGACGGTCGGCGACTTCGCCATGGGACCTCCCCGTGCCGCACTTGAGCGTTCAAATCGTTATCCTACGGGCCCGTCAATCGGGTTGACAGTCGGTGCGGCCCGTTCTACCTTGACCGTTGACGGCGGACTTTGATCGTTCAAATTGAACGAATGCACCTGAGCCATCCCCTCGCCGGCCGTCGCGCTTGACTCATCAAAGGAGAGAGACATGACACGGCACATCCCACGCGCCGGCCTCGCAGCCGGAGCCCTGCTCGTCACCGGGGCCCTGGCCCTCGCGGGCTGCGGGTCGGGCTTCGACGACTCGGGAGACGCAGGCGGCGGCGCCACGGACGGCGAGCTCACCAGCTCCGACGACGGCCTCACGATCCTCTTCGGCTCCAGCGGCGACGCGGAGACGGATGCCGTGAAGGAAGCCGCGGCGGCGTGGTCGAAGGATTCGGGCGTCGACGTCGAGGTGAAGGTGGCCACCGACCAGGCGCAGGAGCTCTCCCAGGGATTCGCGGCGGGCGACCCGCCGGACCTGTTCTACCTGGCGCCCGAACTCCTGGCCGGCTACGCCGACAACGGCTCCCTCAAGGCGTACGGCGACCAGCTGGGCAACAAGGACGACTTCTACCCCGCGCTCGTCGAGAACTTCACCTACGACGACCAGTTCTACTGCGCTCCGAAGGACTTCTCCACGCTCGCCCTCATCATCAACAAGGGACTGTGGGATGCTGCGGGCCTCACCGACGACGACATCCCCACGACGTGGGACGAACTGTCGACGGTCGCCCAGACGCTCACGAAGGACGGCGTCGTCGGACTCAGCTTCGGCTGGGAGTGGCAGCGCATCGGAACCTTCATGGCGCAGGCCGGCGGTGGTCTCATCAAGGACGGCGAGGTGATCGCCAACAGTCAGGAGAACGTCGACGCCCTCACGTACGTCAAGGACCAGATGGCGGCGGGATCGTTCGCGTATGCGCAGGACCTGGGCGCGGGCTGGGGCGGTGAGGCCTTCGGCAAGCAGCTGAGCGCCATGACGATCGAAGGCAACTGGATCACCGGCGCCATGACGAACGACTTCCCCGATGTGGACTACGTCGTCGCCGAGCTTCCCGAGGGTCCGGGCGGCAAGGGCACGCTGCAGTTCACGAACTGCTGGGGCATGGCCGCCGACAGCCCCAACCAGAAGGCCGCGCTCGACCTCGTCGAGTACATGACGAGCGCCGACCAGCAGCTGGCCTTCTCGAAGGCGTTCGGGCCGATGCCCTCGGCGAAGTCGGCCGCTGACCAGTGGACCAGCGACAACCCCGACCTTGCAGCCTTCCTCGCGGGCGCGGACTACGCACAGGGATTCCCGACGTACGACGGGAGCTCCGACGTCATCACGGACTTCAATGCCGAGCTCCAGGGCCTGAAGGACGGCGACCCGCAGCAGATCCTCGACACGGTCCAGTCGAACTTCGAGGCGATCGTCGGCTGAGGCCGGTCCGATGACTGCCACCGTTTCAGCGCCTCGCCGCGCACGGAGTGCCCGATCGGGCATCCGGCGCGGCGAGACGCTGGCGGGCTGGGTGTTCACCCTGCCCGTCCTGCTCATCCTGGGCGTCTTCCTGCTCGTGCCGGTGCTGATGGCCCTCTGGGTCAGCGTCTCGGACTGGAGCGGACGAGGGAGCCCGTTCTCGGGCAACGTGGGCTTCGTCGGTCTCGAGAACTACGCGAGCGTCACGACCGGAGACGGCTTGGCCGCGCGCGACTTCGGGATCGCGATGCGCAACAACGCCTGGTACGTCGTGCTGGTCGTGCCGCTGCAGACGGCGCTGTCGCTGTTCCTCGCCCTGCTCGTCAACGGCGCGGTGCTCCGCGGTCGAGGGATCTTCCGCACGGCCTTCTACTTCCCCTCGGTGACGGCGACCGTGGCGATCACGGTGCTGTGGCTGTTCCTCTTCAACCCGAGGGGCGTCGTCAACGCGGTCCTCGCCGTCGTGGGCATCGACGGGCCGAACTGGTTCGCCGATCCGCGCGGCATCTTCCACGTGCTGCTGTCCGGCCTCGGCGTCCGCGAAGGGCCGGCGGCGCTGACCGACAACGGCTTCATCGCCGTCTCGTGGTGGAACTGGATGGCGGGTCCGTCGGTGGCGATGTCGGCCTTCATCCTCATGGCGATCTTCACGACCAGCGGCACCTTCATGCTGCTGTTCCTCGCCGCGCTGCAGAACATCGGCCCCGAGATCCAGGAAGCCGCCATGGTCGACGGTGCGAACGCGTGGCAGCGGTTCTGGCGAGTGACGCTGCCGCAGCTGCGTCCTGCGCTGTTCACCGTGCTGACGCTGGGTCTGATCGGCTGCTGGCAGGTGTTCGATCAGATCTACACCGGTACGCGAGGGGCGCCAGCGAAGACGACGCTGACCCCGGCCTACCTGTCCTATGACGCGAGCTTCCTCGACCAGGACTGGGGGCAGGGCGCGGCGATCGCCTTCATCCTGTTCGCGATCATCGTGCTGTTCACGCTGTTCCAGCGCTGGGTGCTCCGCGAGCGGCCGGTGTCCCGGCGTCGTGCGCGCCAGTACGAACTGCCGACGCGACCGTCGACCGCGAGCCCTGCGACGGTCGCCGCCAACCAGGTGCCCTCTCCCCCGGACGCGGGCGGGGCCCCCGGTGCCACAGACCGCGACCGAGAGAACGGGGGCCCGCGATGACCGGCACGACCGTCGACAAGGCGCCGAAGGCCGCGCCGCCGCGAACGGCGCATCAGGCGGAATCTCCGCAGCGACGACGTCGCACCTCGGGACTCGGCTGGCAGATCGCGCTCTACGCCGTGCTCATCGTGATCTCGCTGATCTACATCTATCCCTTCCTCGTCCAGCTGGGAACGTCCTTCAAGACGGACGCCGAAGCCGCCTCGAATCCCGTGTCGCTCATTCCGCAGGTCTTCTCGACCGCGGCCTACGAGCGTCTGTTCCTGCGCAGCGACTTCCCGGTGTGGTTCCGCAACTCGGCGATCGTCACGATCAGCGTCACCGTGCTGCGCGTGTTCTTCGTGTCGCTCGCGGGCTACGCGCTGGCGCGTCTGAACTTCCGCGGACGGGGAATCGTGTTCGCCGGCGTCATCGCCGTCATGGCCGTGCCGAGCGTGGTGCTGCTCATCCCGCGGTTCCTCGTCATCAACCAGCTCGGCATCTACGACTCGTACGCGGGAATGATCCTGCCGCTGCTGGTCGACGCCGCCGGCGTGTTCATCATGAAGAACTTCTTCGAGTCGATCCCCGTGTCGGTCGAGGAGCAGGCACGGATCGACGGCGCGGGCAGCTTCCGCATCTTCTGGTCCGTCGTGCTCCCGATGGCGCGGCCGGCGCTGATCACGATCATCATCCTGTCGTTCCAGGGGTCGTGGAACGAGCTGTCGCACTTCATCGTCTCCACGCAGTCCCCCGAGCTGACGACCCTGACGAAGGGGGTCGCCGGGCTGGCGTCGGGGCAGCTGAGCCAGGGCACGCAGTACCCGCTCAAGCTGGCCGCCGCGCTCATCATGACGATCCCGGTCGCCGTGCTCTTCTTCATCTTCCAGCGAAGGATCATGAACGCGAGCCAAGGGGCGGTGAAGGAGTGAACGCGGGGCTGCAGCCGTTCCTGTCCGACGCGATGGTGGCCCTGCGCGCACCGACCCAGGTCTGGTCGGGGCGCTCCGGCGACCTGGGCGCCCAGGCGATCGACGGCGTCTACCACGGCGACACGCGCTTCGTCCGCGAAGCCGAGCTGACCTACGCGGTCGGGGGCGAGGCATCCGTCCCCGAAGCCATCTCGGTGGGCGAGATCTCGGCGTCGGCGGTGTCGTTCACGGCCCTCCTGCGTCGCATCGACGACGACTGGCCCGATCCGAAGGTGCGCCTCGAGCGCGTCCGCACCGTCGAAGGCGGGGTCGTTCGCGAGCTGCTCACGGTGCGTTCGCATCTGACCGGCCCCGTGTCGACGAGCCTCCGGCTGCGACTCGTGCCCGACTTCGCCCCACTCCAGGAAGTGAAAGCAGGAGCCTCCGCGTCCCGCGTGTGGGAGGCGGAGGCCGACGGGCACACCGTTCGCCTCTCCGGCGACGACAAGTTCCTCGTGCTCACGGCGCCTGGCGCGCGCGTGCGGACAGAGCATCAGTCCGTCGTCGTCGAGTGGGCGGTCGAGTGCCCTGCCCACGGGGAGTGGTCGGCCGAGTGGACCCTGGAGCTCGACGACCCCGGCCTCGTCGTCGCACCCGCCACGGCGGAGCCGCGCCGGAACGCGGTGGACATCACCGCAGCACGCGACCCCCGGCTCCGCCGGTGGGTGGATCGCGCGCTCTCCGACCTCGACGCCCTGCGCCTCGCGCTTCCCGGTGCTCCCGACGACGAGTTCCTCGCGGCGGGCGCACCGTGGTTCTTCACGCTCTTCGGACGCGACTCGCTGTGGGCCGCGCGCCTGCTGCTTCCGGTCGACCCGGGGATCGCGGCATCCAGTCTCCGCGTGCTCGCGCGACTGCAAGGCACCAAGAGCGACCCGGCGACCGCTGAAGAGCCCGGCAAGATCCTCCACGAACTGCGCGCCGGCGAACTCGCGATGCCCGGCGAGGGCATCCTCCTGCCACCGGTGTACTACGGCACCGTCGACGCCACCCCGCTGTGGGTGTGCCTGCTCGCCGAAGCCGCCGCCGCGGGGATGCCGGAGTCCGAGGTGCGAGCGCTCGTTCCCGCGCTGCGCTCCGCGCTCGGGTGGATCGTCGCGTCGGCCGGCGACGACGGATTCCTCGACTACGTCGACGAGACCGGGCGCGGTCTGTCGAACCAGGGCTGGAAGGACTCCGGCGACTCGATCCAGTGGCGCGACGGAACGCTCGCGCAAGGGCCGATCGCCCTCTGCGAGGTGCAGGGCTACGCGTACGAGGCCGCCATCCGAGGGGCCGCGCTGCTGGAGTCGCTTGACGAGGAAGGCGCCGGGCCGCTTCGCGAATGGGCCGCCGGGCTGCGCCGCCGGTTCGCCGACCGCTTCTGGGTGACGACGCCCGAGGGGCGGTACCCCGCGATCGCACTGGATCGCGATGGTCGTCCGGTCGACACGCTCACCTCCAACATCGGCCATCTGCTCGGCACCGGCATCCTCGAGCCCGATCAGGCGAGGGAGATCGCGCGGCTCTTGACCGGCCCCTCGATGACCTCGGGCTTCGGTCTGCGGACGATGTCGACGGATGCCGCCGGGTATTGGCCGCTGAGCTATCACGGCGGCAGCGTGTGGCCGCATGACACGGCGATCGCCGCCCGCGGCATGGCGGCCGAAGGGCTCCGTCACGAGGCGCTCGTCGTGGTCGACGGACTGCTCGCGGCGGCGGAGACCTTCGCCTTCCGCATGCCCGAGCTCTACTCGGGCGATGACCGCTCGGCTACCCCGGCTCCGGCTCCCTACCCGGCGGCGTGCCGCCCGCAGGCGTGGTCGGCCGCTGCCGCCATCACGTGCCGTGAGATCCTCCGGGACTGACGGTCAGTCGACCTTCATGACGGTGCCGCCCGTCAGACGCACCAGTTCGTCGTAGGTCATCGGGAACACGGTGTGCGGTGTGCCGCCGGCGGCCCAGATCTCGGGGTAGCCGGCGAGGTCCTCGTCGACGACCGTGCGCAACGGCGCCGGGTGGCCCGTCGGCGCGACACCGCCGATGGCCTGGCCGGTGGCCTCCCTCACCTGCTCGGGCGTCGCGCGCTGGATCTTCCCGTGGCCGAGGCGCTCCGCGAGCGCCGTCGTGTCGACGCGGTGCGCGCCGCTCGTCATCACGAGCAGCGGTGCGCCGTCGCTGGAGAACACCAGGCTGTTGGCGATCGCCCCCACCTCGACCCCGAGCGCCTGGGCGGCGAGGACGGCGGTGGACGCGGCATCCGGGAGCACCACGATGTCGCCGGGGATGCCGGCGGCGCGGATCGCGTCGTGGACGAGGCGGCTGCGGGCGGGAAGCGAGGCGGGGATGGTCACCGGCTCAGCCTAAACGCGGCCGCGCGCGAGGATCTCGCCGTGGGGCATGAGAAGCCAGCCGTCGTCGGTGGCCGCCCACTCGCGCCAGCCGTCCGAGATGCGCTGCAGCAGCGCGTCGTCGGCGCCGGTCGCGCGCGCCGAATCAGCGAACGCCGACTGCAGCACGCGGTCCGCCCACATCCCGCCCCACCACGCACGGTCGGCCTCGTCCTCGAAGAGCCAGAGCGACGCGGTGGCACGAATGTCGGTGAGGCCCGCCTCCTGCGCCCATGCCTTGAGCCGCCGCCCGGCCGCGGGCTCGCCCGCGACGCTGCGGTGCGTCGCCAGATAGAGCGCGAGCCACTCGTCGAGTGCGGGGATCAGTGGATACCAGATCACGCCCTCGTAGTCGACGTCCCGCGCGGCGACCAGGCCGTCAGGGCCGGCGACGCGTCCGAGCTCGCGCAGCATGTCGACCGGGCGATCCACGTGCTGCAGCACCTGGTGCGCGTGCACCACGTCGAAGCCGCCGTCCTCGTACGGCAGCGCGTAGGCGTCGCCCACCGCGAACGACAGGTTCGGCGCCGCATGGTCGGCCGCGGCCTGCGCGACGACGTCGGCCGAGGCATCCGTCCCGACCACCCGAGCGGGTGCGACGCGGGTGGCGAGGTCCGCGGTGATCGTGCCGGGGCCGCTGCCCACATCGAGGACCGAGACGCCCGGCCGAAGGTGCGGCAGAAGATACGCCGCGGAGTTCTCGGCGGTGCGCCAGCGGTGCGACCGCAGAACGCTCTCGTGGTGGCCGTGGGTGTAGGCGTCTGGCATTCGTCGATGCTATCGACGGCGGACACACTGCTGAGGCGTGCGCAGAACTCCTGCCGTCGACCACGCAATGTGCCCACTCGCCGCCGACACGGTTGAACAATTCGCAGAATCGGTGTCCAATGAGAATGGATGCCGCAACGCCGAGGCGTCCGCAGCGCACTGCCCACGAGGCCCGCCGAAGGAAGAACCGCGATGACGCACACCCTGCCCCTGCCCGATTTCGCACACGAGCGGGTGGAGGTGATCACGGGCCGCCGGAGCGGCCTGTTCATCGCCGTCGCGCTGCACTCGTCCGTGCTCGGCTCCGCCCTCGGTGGCGCGCGCCTGTGGACGTATCCGCACTGGAGCGACGCCCTCGGCGATGCGCTGCGCCTGTCGGCCGCCATGACCCTCAAGAACGCCGCGGCCGGCCTCGACGCCGGCGGCGGCAAGTCCGTCATCGCCCTGCCTCCCGGCACCACTCTCGACACCGACCGTCGCCGCGCCGCGTTCCTCGACCTCGGCGACGCCGTCGAGTCGCTGCACGGCCTGTACCGCACTGCTGAGGACGTCGGCTCGACGACCGAGGACATGCTCGTCGTCAGCGAGCGCACCGAGCACGTCGTGGGTCTGCCCGATGCCGTGGGCGGCTCGGGCGAGCCCGCCGGCCCCACGAGCCTCGGCGTGTACGAGTCGCTCCGCGCGACGCTCGAGCGCGTCGCGGGCACCGCCGACGTCGAGGGACGCCGCATCACGATCTCCGGCCTCGGCCAGGTGGGCAGCCGGCTCGCGGTGCGCCTGTCGGCCGAGGGCGCGCGCCTCACCGTGACCGATGTGAACCCCGCCAAGCGCGACCTCGCCACCGAGCTCGGTGCGGAGTGGATCGCCCCCGGCGAGGAGCACCTCGTCCCCGCCGATGTGTTCGTGCCGGCCGGCATCGGCGGCCTCCTCACCGACGAGGTCATCGACGCCCTCGACGCGAAGGCCGTGTGCGGCCCGGCGAACAACCCGCTCGCCGACCACAGCGGTGCGGCCCGTCTCGCCGGTCGCGGCATCCTGTACGCCCCCGACTTCGTGGTCAACGCGGGCGGGGTGATCTACCTCGACCTCGAGGCCAAGCACCTCGGCACGCGCACCGAGATCATGGATCGCGTCGGCCAGATCGGCGACACCGTGCGCCGCATCTTCGACGAGGCCGAATCGCGCGGCGTCACGCCGCTCGAGGCCGCTGAAGGGCTCGCCGCCGAGCGCCTGGCCGCCGGCGGCCGCCAGCCCGCACTCGCGCACTGAGCCGGCACCCGCCCGGCCACCGGAGGGGTGGCCGGGCGCGATGCAGGGCTGAGACTGCGTTCCACCGATTGCGGAATCGCGTTCCACAATCCTCGATGCGGATGGCATGATGGTCGCACGGCCGGGCTCAGCCCGCCGACGACGACCGTCATGCCGCCCGATCGAAGGAGATCCGGTGTTCACCAGTCCCGAAGCCGATATCGAGATTCCCGAACTCGACGTCTACGACTACCTCTTCGCGAGCCTGACCGACGAGGAGCTGGGGCGCATCGCGCTCATCGATCCCGCGACCGGCGCCGAGACCACGTACGGCGCGCTGCGCGGGCAGATCGACCTGTTCGCGGGCGCGCTCGCCGCACGCGGCGTCGGCGTCGGGACCGTGCTGGGCCTCCTGTGCCCGAACGTCCCCGCCTTCGCGACGGTGTTCCACGGCATCCTGCGCGCGGGCGCCACCGTGACGACCGTCAACTCGCTGTACACGGCCGGCGAGATCGAGAAGCAGCTGCGCGATGCCGGGGCCACCTGGCTCGTCACCGTGAGCCCGCTGCTCCCCCAGGCCCAGGCCGCGGCCGAGGCCGTCGGCATCCCTCACGAACGCGTCATCGTGCTCGACGGCGCCTCAGGTCACCCGAACCTCCGGGAGCTGCTCACCGAGGGCGCGCCCGCACCCGACGTCTCGTTCGACCCGGCGACGCATATTGCGGTGCTCCCCTACTCATCGGGCACGACCGGCATTCCCAAGGGCGTGATGCTCACGCACCGCAACCTCGTCGCGAACGTCGCGCAGTGCCGCGTCGCGCTCGACCTCGCCGCCACCGACCGCGTGCTGGCGGTGCTGCCGTTCTTCCACATCTACGGCATGACGGTGCTGCTCAACCTCGCGCTGCGCCAGCGCGCGAGCCTCGTGACGATGCCGAAGTTCGACCTCGGCGAGTTCCTCACGAACATCCAGAAGTTCCAGTGCACCTACCTGTACATCGCGCCGCCGATCGCGGTCGCGCTGGCCAAGCACCCGATCGTCGACCAGTTCGACATCTCGAGCGTCCGCACGGTGTTCTCGGGAGCGGCTCCGCTCGACGGCGAGACCGCCGAGACGGCGGGGCGACGCATCAACGCGCGCATGATGCAGGGATACGGCATGAGCGAGCTGAGCCCCGTCTCGCACGCGATGCCGGTGGACCGCTACGACATCCCGGTGAGCTCCGTCGGCGTGATGCTGCCCAACACGCTCAACAAGCTCATCGACACCGAGACCGGCGATGAGATCACCGAGCTCGGCCCGGACGGCGTCACGAAGGCGGGCGAGCTCTGGGTCAAGGGACCCAACGTCATGCTCGGCTACCTGAACCAGCCGCAGGCGACGGCGGAGACGCTCGACGCCGACGGATTCCTCCACACCGGCGACATCGCGGTCTACCACGAGGGCGGCTACTTCTCGATCGTCGACCGGGTCAAGGAGCTCATCAAGTACAAGGGCTACCAGATCGCTCCCGCAGAGCTCGAGGCGCTCCTCCTCGGCCATCCGAAGGTGATGGATGCTGCGGTCATCGGCGTGCTCGACGACGACAAGCAGGAGATCCCCAAGGCCTTCATCGTGGCCGCCCCGGACTCCGGCCTCACCGAGGACGAGGTCATGGCCTTCGTCGCCGAGCACGTCGCCCCGCACAAGAAGGTGCGTCGCGTGGAGTTCATCGAGGCGATCCCGAAGTCCACGTCGGGCAAGATCCTCCGCAAGGACCTCCGCTCCCGCGAGACCGCCACCGCCTGACGCCTCGGCACGCGAGAACGGATGCCTCGGCGAACGCGTTTCGCCGAGGCATCCGTGGTCCTCGCCACTAGGTTGGCGCCATGGAGGGACTCTGGCTCGCGGCGCTGAGCGGCCTCATCGGCGGCGGCACGCTGCTGGTCGGCGCCGCCGTCGCGTGGTTCGTCGACATCCCCCAGCGCATCGTCGCGGGGATCATGGCGGTCGGCGCGGGCGTACTGATCTCGACGCTGGCGTTCGAGCTCGTCGAGGAGGCGGCGGCGGACGGTGGGCTCGTTCCGACCACCGTCGGGTTCCTGGGCGGCGCGATCATCTACATCGTCGCGGACCAGCTGATCTCTCGCCGGAGCAAGCAGCGGGCCGCCGTCGGCGCATCAGGATCGTCTTCGACCGCCGTCTCGGCGAGCTTCGACTTCTCCGACGGCGACGACATCTCCGCGAACATCGTCGCCCGCCGCGCCGGGGCACAGGCGGTGAGCGGGGCGGGGCTCGTGATCGCGGTCGGCGCTCTGATCGACGGCATCCCCGAATCCATCGTCATGGGCCTCTCCGTCCTTCAGGGCGGGATCAGCATCCCGATCGTCGCAGCGATCGCGATCAGCAACTTCCCCGAGGGACTCGGCTCGACCGCCGCCCTCAAGCGGGGCGGCTCGAGCGGGAGGTACGTCGCCCTGTTGTGGAGCGGGATCGCGCTGATCACCGTCGTCGCGTCGGTGCTCGGCTACGTCGCGTTCCAGTCGGCGTCGCCGAACCTCATCGCCCTCATCACGACGATCGCCGCCGGCGGCCTCCTCGCGATGGTGTGCAACACGATGATCCCCGAGGCGTTCGACGAACAGCAGGCATTGACCGGCCTGTGGGCGACGATCGGCTTCCTCGGCGCGTTCCTCCTGCACGAGCTCACCTGAGCCGGACGATCGGAGCCGCGGCGCTCACTCCGCCGGGGCGGCTGCGACGGCGACGGTACGGCGCGCCCGGAGCGCGGTCGCCGCGCCGATCAGCACAGCCCCGACCGCCACCCAGATGAGTACGCGGTAGTCGACGACGAGGAGGAGTCCCGCGCCCGCGATCGACACGAGGGTCTGCGGCAGGTTCACGACCACATTGGCCGCGGCGCCGGTGCGGCCCTGCAGGGCGTCGGGCGTGAGGCGCTGGCGGAGGGTCGAGAAGGCGACGACGGTGATCGGGATGCCGATCCCCATCACGAACATGCCGGCGCCGCCGAGAACGACCGAACCGAAGGCGAACGGCACGCTGCCGACCGCGATGAGAAGGAGCCCGAGTGCGGCAGAGCGCCCCTCGCCCCACCGGGTCACCACAGTCGCCGACAGGAGCCCGCCGAACACGGCGCCCGCGCCCTGGATGGGCACGAGCACCCCGATCGCGACCGGGTCGGCGTGCATCGCATCGAGGGCCGGGAACACGATGATGTTGAGCAGTCCGGTCGCGCCGAAGCCGATGGCGGCGGCGATCGTGATCACCCGGAGGCTCTGCGGTGCGAAGAGCTGCTCGAAGCCCGCGACCAGCTCGCGGGAGTAGCCGCGCCCGGGTTCCCGCGCCGGAGCCGCACCACCGACGGGAAGACCCGCGACGATGACGGCAGCCACGGCGAAGCACGCCGCGGTGAGCACGATGACCGCCGGTGCGCCGAGCCACACGTACAGAGCCGTGCCGATGAGCGGCGACACGAGACGCAGCCCGTTGTCGATCGTCGACAGCACGCCGTTGCCCGATGCGAGCTGGTCGTCGCGCAGCATCGCACGGATGATGCCCGACTGCGCCGACGCCGTCACGTAGCCGGCCGCGCTGTAGAGGAAGACGACGGCGTACACGAGCCACAGCTGCGCCGTGCCCGACACGAGCAGCAGGGACAGCACGATGGGAACGAGCGCGACGTTGTTGAGCACCAGGAGCCGGCGCCGCGGCATCCTGTCGGCGAGCATCCCGATGAAGGGCGCGAGGATCGCCGGCAGACCCAGCGCGACGAAGACGAAGCCGGCCGCGACGTCCGATCCGGTGAGCTCCTTCACCCAGACCGCGACCATCAGGAACAGGGCGCTGTCGCCCAGGTTGGTCGCGACCCAGCCCGCCGCGAGCCGCGGAAACCCCGGCGCCGACCATGCGACCGGACCGCGCCGGACTCCGCGCTCCGTGCCGGAGGTCACTTCTCGTCCTCCGGTTCGGGGTTCACCACGGCGAAGAACCGGGAGTAGCGGGCACCCGGCGGCCGCTTCGACGGATCGGTGTGCCGACCCGCGAACCGGTCGGTGATCTCCTGCAGATCTCGGCTGAGCTGTGCGAGCTCTTCCGCGGTCGCCCAGAACGACGAGCGCGTGAACGTCGTCGCCTGCACCCACTCGTCGCTCTCGCGATCGATGCGCGCGAACCAGTCCATCGCGCGGAGGAACTCCGACTCGAGCCCCATCGACGCGACCGCCTGCACCGCGAGCAGCGAACCTGGCACCTCCGGATCGGGCCTCATGTCGAAGTCCGCGACCTTCACCCGCCACGGCTTCTCGCGCCCGCGCCGCTCCGCCCGCTCGATGTAGCCGTACTTCTCCAGCATCCGCAGGTGGAACGAGCAGCTCGCGGCCGACTCCCCCAGCGCCTCGGCGCACTCCGTCGCCGTCGCCTCCGCCACGTCGCCCAGGTGGTCGAGCAGGGCGATCCGCACCGGGTGCGCGAGCGCCCGGATCCGCTCAGGATCGGTGATGCGCTCACGGCGCGCCGACCGCGGGAACGGCTGTTCGTCGGTGGTCATGGCCACGACTTTATATTCTAAAGACTCCTTTCGCAAGATTTCTTTAGAATGAGATCACACGGATGCTGCGGGGCACGGTGGACGCGAGAGCGGAGGTGGGTCCTCCGCCAGGCGCCCGCCGAACTCGGAAATCTCGCGAGACTCGGACCTCTTCCCGCGGAAGCCACCGATTTTCGCCGGATCTCCGAGTTTCGCGGGGCGAGGGATGCGTTACGCGGTGGCCCAGAGGCCGTCGTCGTCTGCGGCGCCGGGCGCCTCGACCGACAGGCCATGGAGCAGCTCGAGGGCGGCACGCGCCTCGTCGATGCGGCCTTCGACCGCGAGTTCGCGGATGCGCACCGACGGCTGGTGCAGCAGCACGCCCGCGAGGTGGCGCAGCGCCGCCTCGACGTCATCGCCCGCGCCGCGCGAGCGCGCACGGGCGATCTCGGCGTCGACGATCTTCAGGACGTCACCGCGGAGCGCGGTGATCGCGGGGCCGGCCTCGCGGTCGGCATGGAACTCGGTGGCCGCGTCGCCCACGATCGCGCGCGCGTCGGCGTGGGCGCTGAACTCGGCGAGCGGCGCGTGCAGGCGGATCGTCTCGAGATCGAGCAGCTCGACCGCCTCGACCACCCCGACGGCGGGGTCGACGTTGCGCGGGAGCCCGAGGTCGATCACGAGCACGCGTCGGCCGGGGGTGAACGCGTCCGCGTGCACGACGGCATCCGCCGTGCAGGTGATGACGACGTCGGCCTGAGCGACCGCGGCCGCGAAGTCCGACACGGGGATCAGCCCGTGCTGCGCGGCGAACGCCTCGGCGCGGCCCGACGGCGAGAAGACGTGGATGTCGCCGGCACCGCGGGCGCGGAGCGCCTCGACCGTGCGGACGGCGTACTTTCCGGTGCCCACGAGCACGATCTTCGCGGCGGACCACTCGGCGACGCGGCTCGACGCCAGTTCGAGGGCGAGGCGCACGAGCGAACGGTGCGCTCCGCGCAGCTGCGTGCGGTTGCGCACGCCGCGGCTGGTGTGGGTGGCCTTCTGGAACAGGCGCTCCAGCTCGCTCGACGTCATCCCGTCGGCGCGAGCGGCGTCGAGAGCGCGGCGCACCTGACCCGAGATCTCGTCTTCGCCGACCGACATCGACTCGAGGCCGCTCGTGACGGCGAAGAGGTGGGCCGCAGCATCCGCCCCCTGATGAACCGCGACCGACGCGCGCAGCAGATCGACCGACACGCCGGATGCGTCGGCCATCGCCTCGATGACGGACTCGGCTGCGACCGCCTCGCCGCCCGTGAGCGGCTCGTCGATGTCGAGATAGGCCTCGAACCGGTTGCAGGTCGCGAGCACGACGGCGCCGGAGACGAAGATCTCGTCGTCCACGAGGGCGCGCGTCGCCGTGGGCGCCCCCACAGAGAGACGCTCCAGGATGTCGAGGCTCGCGTTCCGATGGTTCGCGGTCAGACAGAGGAGCACAGACCTAATCTTAACGTGTGTCGTTGCATGACTCTCACCCTTCCGTCCTTCAGAGAAACGATCCCCCCGCGCTGATACGCGCCTATCGGGGCGAACGGCCGACTCGCACGCCGGTCTGGTTCATGCGTCAGGCGGGCCGATCACTTCCGGAATACCGCGAGCTGCGGGTCGGCACCGACATGCTCGACGCCTGCCTGAATCCCGAGCTCGCCAGCGAGATCACGCTGCAGCCGGTGCGTCGGCACGGCGTCGACGCGGGGATCTTCTTCAGCGACATCGTGATCCCGGTGCGCCTGTCGGGGGTCGACGTGCGCATCGTCGCAGGACGCGGGCCGGTGCTCGAGAACCCCGTGCGGACGGCGGAGGACGTCGCGTCCCTGCCCCCGCTCGACCCGGACTCGCTCGCTCCGATCCGCGACGCGGTGGCGCTCACGGTCGCAGAACTCGGTACGACACCGCTCATCGGCTTCGCCGGCGCCCCGTACACGCTCGCGTCGTACCTCGTCGAGGGCGGCCCGTCGAAGGAACAGCTGAAGACCCGGGCGCTCATGCACTCAGACCCCGACACCTGGGCGGCGCTGCTGACGTGGTGCGCCGAGATCACGGGCGCGTTCCTCGCCGCGCAGATCGAGGCGGGCGCGTCGGCCGGGCAGCTCTTCGACTCGTGGGCGGGCTCGCTCAGCCTCGCCGACTACACGCAGCACGTCGCGCCGTTCTCCGCCCTGGCCCTCGACGCGGTGCGACACCTCGATGTGCCCCTGGTGCACTTCGGCGTCGGCACCGGCGAACTGCTCGCCGCGATGCGCGACGTCGGCGTCGACACCGTGGGCGTCGACTGGCGTCTCCCGCTCGACGAGGCCGTACGCCGGCTCGGCCCCGACGTCTCGGTGCAGGGCAACATCGACCCCGCGCTGCTGCGGGCCCCGTGGCCGGTGCTCGAGGCGCACATCCTCGACGTGCTCGAGCGCGGCCGCGCCGCCCGCGCGCATGTCGTGAACCTCGGGCATGGCGTCCCTCCCGACACCGACCCGACGGTGCTCACGCGCATCGTGGAGTTCGTCCACGCGAATGGCTGACTTCACCGTCGTCGGCGGCGGCGTCGCAGGGCTCGTCGTCGCCCGCCGGCTGGCGGCCACGGGCGCCGCGGTGACGGTGTTCGAGGCGTCCGATCACCTCGGCGGGACGGTCGCGCGGCACGAGGTCGGAGGACTCGCGCTCGATGCCGGGGCCGAGAGCTTCGCCGTGCGCGGCGGCACCGTCGAGGCGCTCCTCGCAGAGCTGGGCCTCGACGGCGACATCGTCGCCCCCGCTCCAGGACCGGCCTGGCTGCAGCCCGTCGCGGGCAGCGCAGTCCCCCTGCCGGCGACCGCGCTGCTCGGCATTCCGGCGGACCCCCTCGCCGACGACGTCGTGCGAGTCGTCGGACTCGCGGCGGCGGAACGAGCCGTCGCGCTCGACGCGCGCCCCGTCGGCGAGGTGCCCGCGATGCTCGGTCCGCTCGTGCGGGAGCGTCTCGGCGCCGACGTGCTCGACCGGCTCGTCGCACCCGTCGTGCACGGCGTGCACTCGCAGCACCCCGACCAGATCCCGGTCGCACGCGCCCACCCCGGGCTCGCTGACGCCGTCGCGAGTGCGGGTTCACTCAGCGGAGCCGTCGCGCGCCTGCGTGCCGCCGCTCCCCCGGGCGCGGCGGTCGCGGGCATCCGCGGCGGCATCCACCGACTCGTCCCCGCCCTCGCCGGCGACCTCGCGCGGCGCGGGGGCGACATCCGCCTCGGAACGCGGGTCGACGACCTCGACGGTCTCGACGGCACCGTCGTCGTGGCCGCGCCGGGCGTGGCCACGCCTGCCGCGCCCGGTCGTCGCATCGACCTCGTGACGCTCGTGGTGGAGCAGGACGAGTTGGATGCCGCGCCCCGAGGCACCGGCCTGCTCGTCGCCGCCGGAGCCCCGGTGGGCGCCCGCGCGCTCACACATGCGACAGCCAAGTGGGAGTGGCTCCGCGAAGCTGCCGAGGGACGCCACGTGGTCCGGCTCTCCTACGACGAGACACCCGGCGACCCCGTCGCCGCAGCGGTCGCCGACGCCGAGACGCTGCTGGGGGTGCGGCTGCCCGTCGTGGTCGACGCGGCCCAGGTGTTCTGGGTGCGGCCGGCCGCAGCATCCACTGTCCCCTCCGGTCTCACGGTCGTCGGCGAGACGGTCGCGGGCTCGGGCCTCGCCGGCATCGTCGCCCACGCCGAACGCACGGCGGCGGACCTGCTGGCGCGCTGACCCGAGGTTGCGACCGCGTCCGGGGCGTTTCGTCTCGCTCGTTCCTCGCTCGCTCAACGACCGAGACTGAGGGTCCGGTCGTTGAGCGGAGCCCGCTCTGGCGCGCGCAGACGAAACGCATCGGGTGTCCGGGAGTGTCAGGGCGCGGATTGAAACGGCGCTCCCGGAAACCTCGCACGCAGGGGGTGAAAGGATGGAACCATGACCGACGTCGCGGCGAACTCCCCCACTGAAACCCTCGGCTACACCCTGTGGGCCGTCTTCCGCCGCGACGCCTCTGCGCCCGCCCCTGCAGGAGACCTGACCGCTGCGGTCGCCGAGGTCGAGGCATCCGGGGTCACCGTCCGCGGGTTCTACGACGTGTCGGGCCTGCGCGCCGACGCCGACCTCATGATCTGGCTCACCGGGGTGGGCATCGCCCCCGAGGTGCTGCAGTCCGCTCTGCGGACGCTCCGTCGCGCTGAGCCGCTCGCCTCTCTCGTGCCGGTCTGGAACGCGATGGGCGTGCACCGCGACGCCGAGTTCACCGCCAGCCACCTGCCCGCGTTCATGCGCGACAAGGATCCCGAGGCGTGGCTCACGGTCTACCCGTTCGTGCGGTCGTACGACTGGTACATCCTCCCCGACGACGAGCGCCGCCAGATGCTCGCGGACCACGGCCGCAAGGGCGCCGCGCACCGCAGCGTGCTGAGCAACACCGTCGCGTCGTTCGCGCTCGGAGACTACGAGTGGATCCTCGCCCTCGAGGCGCCCGAGCTCGTCGAGCTCGTCGACCTCATGCGCGACCTCCGCCAGACCGAGGCCCGTCGCCACGTGCGCGAAGAGGTGCCGTTCTACACAGGACGCCGCATCGGCCTCGACGAGATCGCCGAGGTGCTGGCGTGACCACGCTGCGCATCGGCACCCGCGGCAGCACGCTCGCGCTGACGCAGACCGGCATGGTCGCCGACGATCTCGCCGACGCGTACGGCGTCACGACCGAGCTCGTCACGATCACGACCGACGGCGACCGCTCCAACGAACCGCTGTCGCGTGCCGGCGGTACGGGCCTCTTCACCGGGGCGCTGCGCGACGCGCTCCTCGCCGGCGAGTGCGACGTCATCGTCCACTCGCTCAAGGACCTCCCGACCGCTCCCCACGACCAGCTCGTCGTCGCGGCCATGCCTGCCCGCGAAGACCCGCGCGACGCCCTCATCGCCCGCGACGGGTTGAAGCTCGACGAGCTCCCCGCCGGCGCCCGCGTCGGCACCGGATCGCCCCGCCGCATGGCGCAGCTCCGCGCCCGCCGCCCCGACCTCGAGGTCGTCGACATCCGCGGCAACGTCGACACGCGCCTCGGCAAGGTGACGAGCGGAGAGCTGGATGCCGTCATCCTGGCCGCCGCCGGCCTCACGCGCATCGGGCGCACCGATGTCGTGACCGAGTTCCTCGACGCAGACCGCTGGCCGACCGCCCCGGGTCAGGGCGCGCTCGCGGTCGAGGTGCGCCGCGGCGAGGAGAGCCTCGTCGACCGGCTCGACCACGCCGAGACCCGCGCAGCCGTCGAGGCCGAGCGCGAAGTGCTCGCCCTCCTCGAGGCCGGCTGCTCCGCTCCGGTCGGGGCGCGCGCCGTCGTCGACGCCGGGCTCCTCCTGCTCTCGGCAAGCGTCTACAGTCTCGACGGCACGACGACCCTCACCTCGTCGCACGCCACCGTGTGGCCCGAAGACGAGGGCGATCCGTCGCGCGAGGTCGCAGCATCCGTCGCCCGTGAACTGCTCGATGCCGGCGCCGCCGGCCTGACGGGAGAACGCCCGTGACGTACAACCCAATGGATCGACCGCGGCGCCTGCGCCAGACCCCGGCCATGCGGCGCCTCGTCGCCGAGACGCGCCTGCACCCGGCCGAGCTGATCCTGCCGCTCTTCGTCCGCGAGGGCGCGAACGAGCCGGTGCCGATCTCGTCCATGCCAGGCGTGGTGCAGCACTCGACCGAGAGCCTCAAGCGTGTGGTGGCGGATGCCGCGGCCGCCGGCATCGGCGGCATCATGCTGTTCGGGGTGCCCGAGCACAAGGACGCGGTGGGCTCCGGCGCGACGGATCCGGACGGCATCCTCAACGTCGCGACGCGCATCGCCGTCGCCGAGGCCGGAGACGCGCTCGTCGTGCAGACCGACCTGTGCCTCGACGAGTTCACCGACCACGGTCACTGCGGCGTGCTCGACGCGAAGGGGTACGTCGACAACGACGCGACCCTCGAGCGCTACCGCGACATGGGCGTGGCGCAGGCGGAGGCAGGCTCGCAGCTGCTCGGACTCTCGGGCATGATGGACGGCCAGGTCGCCGCCGTGCGCGACGCGCTCGACGACTCCGGGTACGGCAACACCCCGATCCTCGCCTACGCGGCGAAGTACGCCTCGGCGTTCTATGGTCCGTTCCGCGAGGCCGTGCAGTCCTCGCTCGAGGGCGACCGCCGCACCTATCAGCAGGATCCGGCCAACCGCCGCGAGGGTGCGCGCGAGCTCGACCTCGACATCGCCGAGGGCGCCGACATCGTGATGGTCAAGCCCGCGATGAGCTACCTCGACGTGCTGGCGGATGCCGCAGCGGCGAGCCCCGTCCCGGTCTGGGCTTACCAGGTGTCGGGCGAGTACGCCATGATCGAGGCGGCTGCCGCCCACGGGTGGATCGACCGCCGCCGCGCGATCGAGGAGTCGGTGATCGGCATCCGCCGCGCCGGCGCCGACGCCGTGCTGACCTACTGGGCCCTGGAGCTTGCGGAGTGGATCCGATGACGACGAACGCACAGGAATTCGCCCGCGCACGGGGCGCGATGCCGGGCGGCGTGAACTCGCCGGTGCGCGCCTTCGGCTCGGTGCACGAGACACCGCGCTTCTTCGTGTCGGCGTCCGGCCCCTACGTCACCGACGTCGAGGGGCGCGAGTACGTCGACCTCGTCGGCTCGTGGGGTCCCGCGATCCTCGGGCACGCCCACCCCGCGGTCGTGAAGGCGGTTCAGGATGCCGCGGCCCACGGTCTCGGCTTCGGCGCGAGCACGCCCGGTGAGACGGAGCTGGCCGAGCTCATCGCCGCGCGCGTGCTCCGACAGGCTCAGCAGCCGGGAGAAGCGGCTGCGAAGCCGGTGGAGCGGGTCCGCCTCGTGTCGACCGGCACCGAGGCGACGATGACCGCGATCCGCCTCGCTCGTGGGGCGACCGGGCGCGACCTCATCGTGAAGTTCGCCGGGCACTACCACGGGCACTCCGACGGCCTGCTGGCCGAGGCCGGCTCGGGCGTCGCGACGCTCGCGATGCCGGGCTCCGCAGGCGTTCCCGCCCCGATCGCCGCACAGACGCTGGTCATCGCGTACAACGACCTCGACGCGGTGCGCGAGGTGTTCGAGGCGCGCGGCGACGACATCGCCGCGGTGATCGTCGAGGCCGCGCCCGCCAACATGGGCATCGTGCCGCCGGCGCATGGCTTCAATGCCGCCCTCGCCGACATCGCGCACGAGCACGGCGCGCTGCTGATCCTCGACGAGGTGCTCACCGGCTTCCGCGTCGGGCCCGCCGGGTGGTACGGCATCGACCCGGTGCCGTTCTCGCCCGACCTCATCACGTTCGGCAAGGTCGTCGGCGGCGGCCTGCCGCTCGCCGCGATCGGCGGCTCCGCGGCGCTCATGGAGCTGCTCGCGCCGCTCGGACCCGTGTACCAGGCCGGCACGCTGAGCGGGAACCCGCTCGCCGTCGCCGCGGGGCGCACGACGCTCGACCACCTCGACGACGCCGCGTATGCCCGCATCGACGGCGCGGCGACGACGATCGCCGATGCCGCAGCATCCGCCCTCGAAGAGGCCGGCGTCACGCACGTCGTGCAGCGCTCGGGCAACCTGTTCTCGATCCAGTTCGCGGCCGAGGCGCCGACGGACTACGACACGGTGAAGGCGCAGGAGGCGTTCCGCTACCCGCCGTTCTTCCGTGCGATGCTCGCGCAGGGCGTCTCGCTGCCGCCGTCGGTGTTCGAAGCCTGGTTCGTGTCGGCCGCGCACGATGACACCGCCGTGTCGCGCATCGTCGACGCCCTTCCGGCCGCCGCGCGCGCCGCTGCCGAGGCCACTCCCGACTGAGTATTCCGGCGGGGCTCCAGACGTCGCGGCCACCGACGGCGGCGGTCCATCCGCCGCCGCCGTGCCGGGATCAGTTGCCGGATTCGACCAGCGGGTGGCCCGCGACGTCGGCGAGCGCGTTGGCGATGTGGACGGCCGGGTCCTCGCAAGGGCCGGTCGTGCGACCCCCGGGCGTGGTCGGCGCGTCGGCCGGGCACTCTCCCGACTTGATGTCGCTGTCGACCATGACGATGAGCGTCGTCCCCGACTCGGCGTGGTGCTGCACGACGGTGTTGTACCCCATGAGCTCGCCGGTGTGGCCGTACCAGCCGAGCGCGAGGCCGAGCCCGAGCCCGTACGCCCGCGCCTCGGACTGCGGAGCTTCCTTGTCGGGCCCGAGGTAGACCGGGATGTCGAAGTCGAACGAGTCGAGGCGCGTCGCCTGCCATTCCGGTGACAGGATGCCCTCCCCCGTGGCCAGCGCTTCGCCCCACGTCAGGAGGTCGTCGAGGTCGGAGATCATCGCGCCCGCCGACCAGCCCCAGGACGGGTTCCAGTCCGTGGCGTCGACCGGCAGATTGTCGTCGGTCCCCTGGGTCGTGTACCCGTGCGCGTGGGGGTCGGGAAACGAGGCGTCCGTCGGGAAGAAGGTGGCCGACAGCCCGAGCGGCTCGGTGATCTGCTCGCGCATGACGTCCTGGATGGGCTTGCCGGTGACCTTCTCGATGACCATGCCCAGGAGCACGGTGTTCGTGTTCGAGTAGAACGTCATCGACCCCGGCGGGTACATCGGCTCGGTCCCCTTGACCAGGTCGACCAGCTCCTGCGGCGTCCACACGTGGTTCGGGTCGCTGAACAGCGTGTCCTGGAACGACTGGTCGAAGGTGTACGACGGGATGCCGTTGCGCATGGAGGCGAGCTCGTACAGCGTCGCGTCGCCGTTGGGCATGCCGGGGATGTACATCTCGATGGGGTCGTCGAGCGAGAGCTCGCCCTGCTCGGCGAGCTGCAGCAACACGGTGATCGTGAAGGTCTTCGTGACGCTGCCGACCCGCTGGTTGACGTCCGCGGTCATCGGGGTGGTCTTGTCCCAGTCCTGGTAGCCGATCGTCGCCGCCCACGTGCCCTCAGGCGTGCGGATCGCCATGACGGCACCCGGAGCGCTGACACCGTCGAACGCCTCCGTGGCGGCCGCGCCGAGCATGTCGCCAAGGTCCGCGCCGAGCCCGTCCTCGACGACGGCGAGAGCGCCCGGTTCGGCCGTCTCCGACGGAGCGGCGCCGGGCTCTGTACTCCCGCACGCGGCCAGCCCCGCGGTCAGCGCGACGACGAGCGACAGAGCGAGCACGGTCGGGCGAGCAGCGGATTTCGGCACGGCAGGGCCCCCATCGATCGAGCAGCGGACGCCGCCTTCCCCCGGCGGACGCCTCTCCCACCATGACGCACGTGTCGCGGACGGCACAGGGGACTCAGGTCGCCACATGACTCGGCGCCCACATTGCCCGCAGCCTGCCGGGAGAGGAAGGAAAAGCCGAAGGCCCCCACGCTGTGGGGGCCTTCTCTCGGTGGACCTGAGGGGAATCGAACCCCTGACCTCCTCGATGCGAACGAGGCGCGCTACCAACTGCGCTACAGGCCCTTGAACCTCGAAAACACTATCACGGTTCGAGAGTCGCTCCGAATCGGCGGAGCCCCCGCGGGGCACCTATTCGCCGGCCGCGCGACGGGTCAGCAACTGCCGCACGTGCGCCTCGATCTCGGCGTCGTCGACGTACCCCATGCGGGCGTATTCGGACTCGACGGAGGCCGTCCGCGCGGTCCGAGCGACGTCGATCGAGGGCGGCTGCTGCGCCGCCGCACGAGCCGCCATGGCCTCTTCGAGGGCGGCCTGACGGAGCGCCGCACGAGCGGCTTCGCCATCCAGCACCGCGGCCGCCCGAGAGCCCGCCGACGCCGTGAGCGGACGGGGAAGGTCGCGGGGCGCCCACTCGCGCTGCTCGCGCTCGAGCGCCACATCCTGCAGTTCCGCGATGCGGCGGGGCGCAGCATCCGTCGCCCGCGACACGGCACGCGCGGCGACGCGGGAGAGACGGTGAAGGATGAGGCCGGATGCTGCCACCAGACCGGCTCCGGCCCACATCAGGGTCTGCGCGCCGGCGGTGATGGTCTCGTACACCCCCCACACGGCGATCCCGAGGCCGATGACGCCCGCGAACGTCGCTGCGAGGCGGAACCGGCGTCGTGCGCGCGCACGGCGCGCCTCCGGAAGGGAACGGACCGACGCGAGGTCGGAGCGTGCGGCTGCAGCAGCCTGCGCACGTTCGGCACGTGCCCGCTCCAGATCGACGCGGGCTGCGGCCTCGGCGGCGACCCGGTCGGTGCGTGCGCGTTCTACGCCGAGGCGGGCGGCGGCCTCGGCGGCCTCGCGCTCACCCTTGGCGATCTCGAGATCGACGCGGGCGCCCTCGAGAGCCGCATGCTCGCGCTCGGCCAGAGCCCGCTTCGCGAGCTTCTGCTGCGCCGCGGCCGTGCGGGCGTTGAGCTCGAGCCGCACTTCTTCGGGTGTCTCACTCGTCTCGGCGAGCACCCGAAGGGCCTGATTCAGGCGGACGGCGTTGCGCTCGGCCGCGTCGAACTGGCGGCGACTGTGCCATGACGGCAGCAGGTACACCAGCCACAAGGCCACGGCGACGAGAACGATGACTCCCCCACCCCACACCTGCCCGCCCATGGTCACCACGGTAAGCGACCGGACGGCGGTGTCCCGAACATCCGCGCGCGTGTCACGCAAGACGGATTTCTCGCGTGGTCAGGCACGGCGACGCGCGGCGGCCCGCCATCGGGGGTGGAGAACGGCAACCGGACGACCTAGGCGTGCAGCCGGTCCGCGGGCGGAACCGTTGCCGCGTCCTGGGGCACGCGACCCGACACCCAGCGCTGGAGTACGCCCTCGGGCACGTCCTCGCGGACGAGGGCGAACGCGTAGTGGTCGCGCCAGTCCCCGTCGATGTGGATGAACCGGCGGCGCAGCCCTTCGTAGCGGAAGCCGAGCTTCTCGACCACCCGCAGGCTGGCACGGTTCTCGGGACGGATGCAGATCTCCATGCGGTGCAGCCGCAGCTCCGAGAAGCAGATGTCGGTCGCGAGGGCCACCGCCGTCGGAGTGATGCCCCGACCGGCGAACCGCTCGCTCACCCAGTAGCCGATCGTCGCGGATGCCAGCGAGCCCCGGGCGACGCCCCACACGTTGAGCTGGCCCGCGACCTCACCGTCGGACTCCATGACGAACGGCACGCCGAGGCCGTCGCGGTACTGCTGCAGCAACCGTCGGATACCGACGCGCATGTCGAACGACACCGGGCCATCGGGACTCGTCGCCTCCCACGGGCGCAGCCACCCGCGGTTCGAGAGCAGCTCGTTCTGCAGCACGCGCGCGTCGCGCTGGCGGACGAGGCGGATCGCCACCGAACCGTGCCTGCGGGGAGCCGACAGATCCACGAGACCCCCTCGAACGGGCGGCGTCAGAGGTTCGCCGCGAAATCCTTGAACCAGGGACGCAGTGCGGGACCGAGATCTTCGCGATCGGCCGCCAGCTGCACGATGGCCTTGATGTAATCCACCCTATCGCCGGTGTCGTAGCGACGGCCACGGAAAACCACGCCGTAGACGCCAGGGCCATCGGGGTCGGCTGCGAGCTCCTGGAGGGCGTCGGTGAGCTGGATCTCGCCGCCCTTGCCGGGCTCGGTGCGCTCGAGGATCTCGAACACGTTCGGCGAGAGCACGTAACGGCCGATCACCGCATAGTTCGACGGCGCATCCTCCGCCGAGGGCTTCTCGACCAGCCCGTTGACCTTCACGATGCCGTTGCCGTCGGTGGACTCCACCGACGCGACGCCGTACAGGTGGATGTGCTCGGGGTCGACCTCCATGAGGGCGATGATCGCCGCTCCGGTGCGCTCGTGCTCCGCGATCATGGTGGTGAGCAGCTCGTCGCGCTCGTCGATGAGGTCGTCACCGAGCATGACGGCGAACGAGGAGCTGCCGACGTGGGCCTTGGCCCGCAGCACCGCGTGACCGAGACCCTTGGGCTCGCCCTGGCGCACGAAGTGGATGTCGGCGAGATCGCTCGACTCCAGCACCCGGTGCAGGCGGTCGGTGTCGCCCTTGTCCTTCAGCTTCTCCTCGAGCTCGGGGACCGAATCGAAGTGGTTCGAGATCGCGTTCTTGTTGCGCCCGATGATCACCAGGATGTCGTCGATGCCCGCCTGGGCCGCCTCTTCGACGACGTATTGGATCGCCGGCTTGTCGACGACGGGAAGCATCTCCTTCGGCATCGCCTTCGTCGCGGGGAGGAAGCGGGTGCCGAGGCCCGCAGCGGGGATGACTGCCTTGATGGAGGTGTGCGCCATGCTGAGAGTCTAGGTGCGACGATCAGGCCTTCTCGCCCGAACGGACGGTGTGCGATACTGCGCGCCGTACAATCGACACCATGTCCGACGCCACCGCCGATGCCAAGCGCGCGTTGCGTGCCGAGCTCCGCGAACGACGCCAGCTCATCTCGCCGCAGGCGCGCGAAGCCGCCGAGGCGGGCATCCACGCGCAGCTCGACTCCCTCGTCGCCGAACACGGCGCCCGCTCGATCTCCTGCTTCCTCTCCACCACGGCCGAGCCGGGAACCCGCTCTTTCGTGGCGGATGCCGTGAGCCGCGGCATCCGTGTCCTCCTCCCCGTGACCAGGGCCGACGGCCTGCTGGACTGGGCGGTCGCCACGCCCGAGGGCGACATCGCCGAGGGTATGTACGGACTGCCGGAGCCTGTCGGCGAACTGCTCGGCCCGATCGCGGTCAACGACGTCGACCTCCTCGTCATCCCCGCCGCCTCCGTCGACCGCACCGGGATGCGGCTCGGCTGGGGACGCGGCTTCTACGACAAGACCCTCGGGTCGATGGAGCGGTGCCCTCCCGTCTACGCCGTCGTCTTCGACTCCGAGTTCGTGGACGAAGTGCCGAGCGACGAGCTCGACGAGCGCGTCACGGGCGTCGTCACCCCCACGCGCACCATCACCCTCGCGCCCACGCGGCGCTGACAGCCGAACCGAGAGAACCATGCCCACCTACGCCTACGCCTGCAAGCAGTGCGGTCACCGCTTCGACGCCGTGCAGTCCTTCGCCGACCCGACCCTGACCGAGTGCCCGGAGTGCGGCGGGCCGCTGCGCAAGGAGTACGGCTCGATCGGCGTCACCTTCAACGGCTCGGGCTTCTACCGCACCGACTCCCGCGCCAAGCCCTCGAGCTCGGGATCGGATGCCTCGGGTGGCGCGTCCTCGTCGACTTCGACATCATCGAAGACCGAGGCGAAAGCCTCTCCCGCGTCGTCCGGAGCCTGATCCTCCGGCGCCCCAGGCGCGGAACGACACCCAGGGGGTACACGTGATCAAGGGCTTCAAGGAATTCATTCTCCGCGGAAACGTCATCGACCTGGCGGTCGCGGTCGTCATCGGCGCCGCGTTCACGGCAGTCGTCAACGCGATCGTCTCGAGCATCATCAACCCGCTCATCGCACTCGTCTGGAAGCCGGACGCCAACGGCACCATCGGCATCACCGTGAACGGCCTGTGGGGCCCGGTGACCTTCCCGATCAGCGACCTCATCAACGCGCTGATCGCTTTCATCGCGGTCGCGATCGTCGTCTACTTCGTCTTCGTTCACCCCATGAACGTGCTCAAGGAGCGCGCCGCCGCGAAGGCCGGCATCACGCCCGCCGACGAGGAGCCGAAGCTCCCGACCGAGCAGGAGATCCTGGTGCAGATCCGCGACATCCTCGAGAAGCAGGGCACCGCGCCGCGCGCTCAGTAGTGCGGCGGGACGTCGCGTCGCAGGCGCACATCGTTCGGACCTGCTGAATCGGATGCCGCGTTCCCCTGGCCCTTGCGGCCGGTCGGGGGCGCGGCATCCGTCCTCTCATCAGCCGGGATGGGCTCGGCCGTGGTTCCGGGCGCGGGCGTCAGCTTCGCGCGACGGGAGCCCTTGACGCGCTCGATCCGCTGCCGGTCACTCGAGGACATCGATGGGCTGGGTCTCGTTGTCGACCCGGGGCGCGTCGGGCGGCACGCCCAGCATCGCGGCGATGCGCTGCGCGACGTCGGCCGGGTCGCGGTACAGGTCGAACGAGTGCACGCGCACATAGTGCCAGCCGAGGCGCCGCAGGATCTGCGGGCGCAGCCGCAGCGACTCGCGCAGCGACTCGCCGATCGTCTCGGGGTCGCTCTCGACCACGACCGCCTTCCCGTCGTACTGCGCGACGAGCGGCAGCAGGCCGCGGTAGTGCACGTCGACGGAGAGGCCCGCGCGGCGGAGCTCCCGGGCGAGTGCGCGCGTGAGCGGGTCGGCGAGGTCTTCGAGTCGCGCCTCGCGGGATCGGGCGGCGATGCCGCCCAGGATCGACATCAGCGTCGCGGCTCCGTACTCGAGACGGCCGTCGTCGAAGGCCGACGGACGGATCGACGACACGATGACCATCGACCGCCGCGCGCGGGTCATGCCCACCGTGAGCAGCCGCTCGCCGTCGGGCGACGACAGGTCGCCGAAGTCGCTGAGCACCCGGCCGTGCTTCGTGAGGCCGAAGCCCAGCGAGAAGATCACACGGTCACGGCTCTCGGCCACGGACTCTTCGAGCGTCAGCACCGCGAACGGCTCCGCGGTGTCGCGCGAGACGAAGTCGGCCACGTCGGAGCGTCCGGCGAACGCCGCCTCGACGGCGGCGCGGATGCGCTCCGCGTGCCGCACGCTCGCCGTGACGACCATGAGCGATTCGGTGCCCCGGTTGACGGCGTGCTCGACGACGAGGGTCACGACGCGGGCGACCTCGGAGTCGGGGCTCTCGACGGCCCCGGTGATCGGGTCGGGGGTGCCGTGTCCGCCTTCGACGTAGTCGACCGCGAGGCTCCCACGTCCCAGGTACGACCCCGCCCACGGCAGCGACACGAGCTCGCCGCCGTAGAACGCGTCGTTCACGAGCGCCGCGAGGTCCTCTCCGCCGGCCCGGTAGCTGCGGGTGAGCGTCTCGACGGGCAGCAGCTCGGCGAGGCGCTCGAAGACGCTGGTGCTGTCGAACGGCGCCTCGTCGTCATCGGCGTCGGCGAGTGCGCCATCGCCGTTGACCGAGGGCGGCGGCACGGCGGCCGACATCGCGGAGCCTGCGGAGACGCGGAACGGCGTGGGCTTCTGCGTCACAGGGTCGCCGAACGCGACGACCTGCCCCGCGCGGCGGAGCGCCGGGGAGGCCTCGGCGAGACACAGCGCGCCGGCGTCCGCCAGCACCACGACGTCGAACTCGACCGTTTCGGGGATGCGCGGCACCTCGTAGGGCGAGGCCAGCCAGACGGGCGCCACCGTGCGCGAGAGCGTGGGAGCCACCGCCGCCAGCTCGGCGGGCGTGATGGCGCCGCGCTTCAGCGCCTGCTTCAGCCCGTCGGCCTCGGAGCGGTGGTCGACGATCCCGATCCGCCACTGCGTGGCGAGATGGGCGGCGAGGAGCGGACCGGATGCTGCGGCGTGGGCCTCGTCGACGAGCCGGAAGTCGCGCTCCAGCCGGTCGACGACGGCGGTGTTCGCGCCGAGCACGGCGCGGTCGGTGCGCAGCAGCAGCTCGAGCGCGGACTGCCACCACGCGTACTCCAGCTCGGCCGCCACCTCGTCTTCGGGCACGTGCCGCACCGACAGCTCGAGGAGGAGCGGTTCGAGGCCCATCGCGGCGAGCTCGGAGCGCAGCGTCGCGCGCTCCTTGAGGTTGTCGAACACGTCCGAGTCGGCGGCGAGCCCGGCGAGGGTGCGTACGAGCTGCTTCACGGGGAGGGTCGAGAGCCGGTCGGCGCCGGTGCGGCCGAGGACGGCGTCCACCTCGCCGAGTTCGGCGTCGACGCGCTGCCAGGCGACCTGGACGTCGCCGAGGCCCAGGGGCACCTCGGGGGTCACGCCGACGTCGACGTAACGCTGCCACTCAGTGCGCTGCTGCTGGATCTTCACCAGCGCCTCGTACATGTCGGGCACGTGCACGCCGGGGCGCAGGTACTCGCGGGAGAGGCGGCGGAGGCGGCGCCGGTTCGCGCCGTTCATCTCCGGCGCGTCGCGACGCGGCGCGTGCGCCTGGATGAGTTCTGCCAGCGGCCGCTCGAACACGGTGAGGCTGAACTTGTCGAGCGAGTCGCGGATGCCGCGCAGCAGGCGCAGGTACACGCCGAGCTCGGCGACGGTCTGGAACGGCCGCATGCGCGTCTGCGCGATGAGCTCGTAGCCGCGCTCCAGCAGCGTCGGCACGTCGCTGCGGTGCAGCTTGCCGGCGAGCGCGTGCGCCCCGCGGGCTTCCTCCACGGTCGCGAACGTGACGCCGTACCAGGGCGAGTCGTCGGGGCCGAAGCGGAACTCGCCCAGTCGCGCGGCTGCGGAGAGCTTCGCCGCAGCATCCTTCCGCGTCGAAGCGAGGCTCGCCAGGGCGTCGGCTTCGAAGCGGGCCTCGGTCGCCGGGGCGACGCCCCGCTCGGCGAGTTCGGCCAGCTCGCGGAGGATATCGAGCACCGACACGTCGAAATCGGGGTGCCTGGCGGTCACGGCGGAGCGGTAATCCCGGAGCACGCCGCGCAGCCGCACCAGCGCGTCGTCGATGTCGGAGACCTTCGGCGCCTCGGCCTTCTCGTTCCGGCCGATCGCGCGGATGAGATCGCGCTGCAGGCGGTCGGGCGAGACGGCCAGGCCGGGGAGCCCGATGCCCGCGAGGCGATGCCTCACTCCGTCGAGGGTCGACCGGCGCGCGCTCACCACGAGGACGCGCTTGCCGTCTCGCACGAGCGCGCCCACGGCGTTGATGACGGTCTGCGTGCCGCCGGTGCCGGGCAGCGTGTGGATGACGAGGGACTGGCCGTCGGCGATGCGTGCGAGCACGCGCTCCTGCTCGGAGTCGGCGTCGAGGAGCAGCATGTCGGCGGCGGGGGCACGGTCGTCGGGGCTCGTCGGCACGGGTCCGTCCCGGCGGATCGTGAGCGATTCGCGGTCGGCGACGTGACCGGCGAGCGCGTTGAGCACGCGGTGGTCGAGATCCGATGCGTCGAGCGCCATGTCGCCGCCGACGTCGGCGAAGGTCGACACGAGCAGACGCGGCTTCACGGCGTAGCTGTCGATCGACGCGGTGAGCGCACGGATGTGGTCGATCACCGGCTGCGGTTTGAAGACGCCGCCCTCGTAGGCGAGAGCGGCGAGGCCGCCGGCGTCGATCATGATGCCGAAGTGCGTGCGCATCGCGCGGATCAGCTCGGGGTTGACCGCGAACGTCCCGTGCAGCTTGAGCTCGAAGTCGCCATGGTGGCGTCGGATCGCGAGCGGGCGGAGCAGCACGGGTGCGCTCCACGTGATCCCGGCGACGCGCCAGGTCGCCAGACCGACCGCAAGCCGCACGGTGTCGAGACCGCGGGTCGTGCGCAGCTCCTGGTCCTTCGCGGTGATGCTCTGGGCCGCGAGCCGGGCGTTGCGCAGCGCGACCTCGTCGCGGAACAGGTTCGACAGCAGCGTCGACCGCCCGGTGATGAACTGGGGCAGGCTCCCAGGGTGCGCCTTCGTGATCTCGATCGCGGCATCCTGCCCATCGACGAAGTGCAGCAGGGTCGATCGGCCGCCCAGGGCGGCGGACTGCAGCCGGAGCCGGTCGCGCTCGGTCTCGGCGACGTGCACGACCGTGACGTCGGGTTCGGCGAGACCCAGATCACCCGGGGTCACGTCGTACCCGCGCTCGGCATCTCCTGAGCCCAACACGGCGCTGCGTTCTGCTCGCCACACACGTGCCACCCTAAAGGCGACGTGTGCCCGGCTCTTGCAATGGACCTGAGTTTCGCGGTATTGGACCGCCGCGGAACAGGCCCCGGACCACACCCTCTCCTCCCCCGCGGACGTTCCACGCATCGCTCCCACAGATCCCGCCGACGACCGGCGACGGCGTCCCCGACCCGCGCCAGGATGGTCGCATGACCCCCGAGGATCCGCCCCGCTACCGCGTCCACCCGTCGCCCATCGGCGACATCCTGATCGTCACGACCGACGACGGCATCGTGACCCTGCACCCCTTCGACGGCCCCCTGCACGCCGAGATCGAGCGCGTCGCGCTGCTGCTGCGCGCCCTCCCTGTGCCCGATGACGACACGGATGCCGCCGCCCCGGGTGCCGCCGACGTGTTCGAGAGCGCGGTGACGCAGCTCGACGAATACTTCGACGGCGACCGCGAAGAGTTCGATCTGCCGCTGGACTGGCGGCTCGTCCGCGGCTTCACGCGCGCCGCGCTGGAGGCCGTGTGCGACATCCCCTACGGCGAGACCGCCAGCTACGGAGAGGTCGCGATCGCGGCCGGCATCCCCCGCGCCGCGCGCGCTGTCGGGACCGCGTGCGCCACCACGCCGTTCTCCGTCGTCGTGCCGGTGCATCGCGTCGTCCGTGCCGACGGCTCGCTCGGCGAGTACGGCGGGCGACCCGACGTGAAGCGGTTCCTCATCGACCTCGAGCAGGGGCCCGCCATTCCGACCGCGCCGGCCATCGCCGGCGCCACCGAGACTCCGGCTCCGCACTGAGACCGAGCCGGTCGAGGCTGCGGGCGTGTAGGCCGCCCGCATGCCGCGAGGCCCGCGCGGCACGGCGACGCCCGCGGGCCTCGCGATCCGCGTCGACGACAGGTCCGTCCGCCGGAGGCGATCCCCCCGACTGGTAAAGTCGACGCTACGAAAGAGGGCGGCGAGGACGCCGTCACGCCGGAAGCAGGTAGCCGTGGGCGCGTCTCTCCCACATCGCGCACCGGCCCCCGATCGCACAGGCGCGGGGGTCCGCATCGTCGTGGACGCCCTCGATGGGGATCCCGGCGACGCACAGGCGCTCGATCACGCGGTGGCCGAACTCGTCCGCCGCACCCGATTCCCGGTCGCCTTCGGCGGACTCGCGCTCGGCGACGCGATCCACGTCACGTCCATCCACGGTGCCCGCACCCGCAACCTGCAGGGGCTCGTCGTGGAGGCCTCCCGCGGTCTCGGCGGGCGGGCGCTCGTCGAGAAGCGTCCGCGACTTGCGCTGGACTACGGCTCGTCACGCAGCATCACGCACGACTACGACCGCGCCGTCCTCGGTGAGGGCATCGCGACGCTGTTCGCCGTCCCCGTCATGGTGGGCGGGCGCGCCCGCGGCGTCATCTACTGCGGATCGTGGGCCGCATCCCCTGTCGGCGACGTCGTCGCCCGCCCGGCCTTCGCGGTCGCGGAGGAGCTGTCGAGCGAGCTGCGCATCCGCGACGAGGTGCAGCGGCGACTGACCCTCTCTCCCCCGCGCTCCGCGCCGGCCGCCATGCCGGCGACCACGCGCGAGGAACTGCGCGAGACGTACGCCGAGCTGCGCAGCATCGCGGCCATCATCGACGACCCCGCGCTGCGCGCGCGCCTGGACCGCCTCGAGCAGCGGCTGGCCGCGCTCTCACACGACGCATCGGAGCCGTCGGTCGAGCTCGACGTCCGGTTGTCGCCGCGCGAGATCGACGTGCTCGCCTGCGCGGCTCTCGGCTCGACGAATGCCGAGATCGCGGCGACCCTCGACCTCAAGGAAGGCACGGTCAAGTCGTATCTGCAGTCCGCGATGGCGAAGCTGGATGCCTCGACCCGGCACGCCGCGGTGGTCACCGCGCGTCGCGCCGGCATCCTTCCCTGATCTCCGCCGGCGGCGCTGCGCACAAGCGGATCCGCGATATCGCCGCTCGCGGCCATTCCGGACAGGAGCGTCCGAATTCCGCCCGGATCTCCGAATTCCCCCGTCCGCGATCGCGGTTATCCACCGTCACGGAATTCCTCAATAGGCTGCGGCGACAATTCAGCGTATTGTTCCCTCATGGCCCGTAGAATCGTTCACCAGCTCGTCGATGACATCGACGGAACCCTTTTGGAAGCCGGCGAAGGCGAGACAGTGCTGTTCTCGCTCGACGGCGTCGCATACGAGATCGACCTCACCGACGAGAATGCCGCCGCTCTCCGCGGCGCTCTCGAGCGTTACACCAATGCCGCACGGGCGGTCTCGTCCTCCCGCGCCACGTCGGCGGCCGCCTCGGCCGGCCGCAAGCGCCGCCGCAGCGGACAACAGGACTACAGCGGCGTCCGCGAGTGGGCGAAGCAGAACGGCTACCAGGTGTCCGAGCGGGGCCGGGTTCCGGCATCCGTCCTCGAAGCCTACGAGGCGGCGCACTGACGCACGCCGCCTCGCGGCCTTTCATCGACGATTCGTCTCGCTTTCACGAGCGCGAGAGCTGGAAGAGAATCTCGTCGACTTTCTCTTTGGCGTCGCCGAAGAGCATCTGCGCGTTGTCGCGGTAGAACAGCGGATTCTGCACTCCCGCGTATCCGGAGGCCATCGAGCGCTTGAACACGATGACGTTGTCGGCCTCCCACACACGCAGGACCGGCATTCCGGCGATCGGGCTGGAGGGATCCTCCGCGGCCGCCGGATTCACGGTGTCATTCGCGCCGATCACCAGCACCACGTCGACGCCCGACAGGTCGTCGTTGATCTCGTCCATCTCGAGCACGATGTCGTAGGGCACCTTCGCCTCGGCGAGGAGCACATTCATGTGGCCGGGAAGGCGTCCCGCGACGGGATGGATGCCGAACCGCACGTCGACGCCGCGCTCGCGCAGCTTCTGCACGAGGTCGGCGACGCCGTGCTGGGCCTGCGCGACGGCCATGCCGTAGCCGGGCGTGATCACGACGGTGGAGGCGCCGGCGAGCAGATCGGCCGCGGCCTCGGCGTCGATCTCGCGATGCTCGCCGTACTCCTCGTCGCCGCCCTTCGGCGCCTCGATGCCGAAGCCGCCGGCGATCACCGACAGGAACGACCGGTTCATCGCCTTGCACATGATGTAGCTCAGGTACGCACCCGACGACCCGACGAGCGCGCCGGTGACGATGAGCAGGTCGTTGTTGAGCAGGAAGCCCGCCGCCGCGGCCGCCCACCCCGAGTAGCTGTTCAGCATCGACACGACGACGGGCATGTCGCCGCCGCCGATCGACGCCACCAGGTGCCAGCCGAGGGCCAGAGCGAGCAGGGTCACGGCGACGAGGAGCCACAGTTCCGGGGTGATCACGTACCAGACCGTGAGGGCGAGGAACGCCACCAGCGCTCCGACGTTGAGCGCGTTCTTGCCCGGCAGCATGAGCGGCTTGGACGAGATGCGCGCCGACAGCTTGAGGAACGCGACGATCGACCCGGTGAAGGTCACCCCGCCGATGAAGACGCCGATGAACACCTCGGCGTGGTGGATGTCGGCCAGCGCCCCGGTGAGTCCGGTGTCGTAGAGAGCGCCGTTCCAGCCGACCAGCACCGCGGCGAGGCCGACGAAGGAGTGCAGCAGCGCGATGAGCTCCGGCATCCCCGTCATCTGGACGATCCGCGCGCGCCACAGCCCGATCGCGGCGCCGACGAGCACGGCGACGACGAGGAGCGTAAGCCCGAGCGCACCCGATCCACCGGTTGCTGAGCCTGTCGAAGCACCCCACGCGCCCGCCGCCACCAGCACGACGGTCGCGATGAGCGCGATCGCCATGCCGACGATGCCGAACACCACCCCGCGACGGCTGGTCTCGTGCTTGCTGAGCCCTGCGAGGCTCAGGATGAACAGCAGCGCCGCGACGATGTACGCGGCGCCTGCGACCTGGCCGGCGACCGCGATCATCGGGTCTCACCCTTCTGGAACATCGCGAGCATGCGCCGCGTGACGGCGAAGCCGCCGAAGATGTTGATGGACGCGAGCAGCACCGCGACGGCGGCGAGGATCTGCACCGTGAGATCGGGCACCGTGATCTGCACCATGGCGCCGACCACGATGATGCCCGAGATCGCGTTCGTGACGCTCATCAGCGGGGTGTGCAGCGCGTGCGCGACGTGGCCGATGACGTAGAAGCCGACGACGATCGCGAGTGTCAGCACCAGGAAGTGCTGCGGCAGCGGCGGCGGCGCGAACGCGCAGATCGCGAACAGCGCGGCGATGCCGGCGACGATGAGGCCGGTACGGGTGCCGGCCGACATCGTCTTCTTCGGCGCCACGACCGCCGGGGCGGCGGCCGCTGCCTTCGCCGGGGCGGCCGACACCTGCACGGGCGGCGGGGGCCAGGTGACCGCGCCGTCCTGCACGACGGTGACCGTGCGCTGCACGACGTCGTCGAAGTCCAGGGTGAGCTCGCCGTCCTTGCCGGGAGTCAGCAGCTTCAGCAGGTTGACGAGATTGGTCGCGAACAGCTGCGACGCCTGCTGGGGCAGCCGGCCAGGCAGGTCGGTGTACCCGAGGATCACCACACCGTTGTCGGTCACGACCTTCTCGCCGGCGACCGAGCCCTCGACGTTGCCGCCTTGGCCCGCAGCCATGTCGACGATGACGCTGCCCGAACGCATCGAGGCCACATCCGCCGCCGTGATCAGGCGCGGCGCCGGACGACCCGGGATGAGCGCCGTCGTGATGATGATGTCGACGTCCGCCGCCTGCTCCGAGTAGATCTCGGCCGCGCGCTTGTCGTACGCCTCGCTGGTCGCCTTCGCGTACCCGTCGGACGAGACCTGCTTCGCCTCCTCGGGCACGACGACCTCGAGGTACTCGCCGCCGATCGACGCGACCTGGTCGGCGACCTCCGGCCGCGGGTCGGTCGCCCGCACGATCGCACCCAGGCTCGACGCCGCCCCGATGGCGGCAAGTCCGGCCACGCCGGCGCCGGCGACGAGCACCTTCGCCGGCGGCACCTTGCCCGCCGCCGTCACCTGACCGGTGAAGAAGCGCCCGAACTCGTGCGCAGCCTCGACCACCGCGCGGTACCCGGCGATGTTCGCCATCGAGCTGAGCACGTCCATCGACTGCGCGCGCGAGATGCGCGGCACCGCGTCCAGTGCGATCGCGGTGATCCCCCGCACAGCCAGCGACTCGACCAGATCCGGCCGCAGCGCCGGGCTCAGCGTCGCGACGATCGTCGCCCCGTCGGCAAGTCGGTCGATCTCGGCCGACGTCGGCGCGTTGACCTTCAGCACCACCGGCGCTGACCACGCCGTCGCCCCGTCGACGACGGCTGCACCGGCGTTCGCGTACGCGGCGTCGGGGAACGACGAGGCGGCCCCGGCCCCGGCTTCGACGACGACGTCGTAGCCCAGGGCGATGAGTTTCGGGACGGTGGTCGGGGTCGCGGCCACCCGGTTCTCTCCGGGCGCCTCGGCGACGATGCCAATGCGGGTCATGCGTTCCTCTGGGTCGGGTGCGACAGCGTCGGCTGCGGCGACGGGGAGGTCCGCGAGACCCTCTTCGGTGCTCGCGGCGACGCCTCCACCATGTCAGACCGCGCCGCAGATACACCGTGCATTGCGCTCCGACACGATGACAAGAATCACAGAATTTGCTCCCCGCGCACCACATGCCCCGTTCTTCTGTGGCGAGTTCCGGTCTTGCCGAACGCACATGCTCGCGCCAGGCGGTTCATAGCGCACGGCGAAGGTCGTCGTAAGTCGGACTCATATCCATGGAGACATGGACAAGAAGAGCAGCGCGACCCAGGGCACCCGCAAGCGTCCGGTCCGAAACGCCGTCATCGCCTCCGGTCTCGTCGTCGCCCTCTCGGGCGGCGCCGGAGCCGTCTGGGCGACAGACCGCTTCCTCGTCGAGCATGTCGAGATCGCCGACGTGTCGGAGTACGAGGCGCAGAACTCCACGGTCGACTCCACCGCGGATTCGACGACGGATGCCGCAACCGGCGCCACCGTGACCGACACGTCGTACTCCGACGGCGCCACCTCGATCACGATCTCGACCGTCACCGAGGGCTCGGGCTCCGACACCGTGACCTACTACGTCGCCGACGTGACCCTGTCGGACGCGACCACGCTGCAGAGCGCGTTCGCCAAGGACCAGTTCGGCGAGAACATCACCGAGCTCACCAGCCGGATCGCTGCGGACAACGACGCGATCTTCGCGATCAACGGCGACTACTACGGGTTCCGCGACACCGGCATCGTGATCCGCAACGGCGTGGTCTTCCGCGACGAGCCCGCCCGTCAGGGGCTCGTCTTCTACACGGACGGCCGCGTCGACGTGTACGACGAGACCACGACGACGGCCGACGAACTGCTGGCCGACGGGGCGTGGAACACCCTGAGCTTCGGCCCCGCGATCGTCGAGGACGGCGCCGTCGTCGACGGCATCGAGACGACGGAGATCGACACGAACTTCGGCAACCACTCCATCCAGGGCGATCAGCCGCGCACCGCCGTCGGCGTGATCGACGAGAACCACCTCGTGTTCGTGGTCGTCGACGGACGCCAGTCCGGGTACAGCGAAGGCGTCACCCTCACCGAGCTCGCCGACATCATGATCGACCTCGGCGCCACCACCGCGTACAACCTCGACGGCGGCGGCTCGTCGACGATGTACTTCGACGGCCAGGTGGTCAACTCGCCGTCCAACGGCGGCGAGCGCGGTACGAGCGACATCCTCTACATCGCCGATGCTTCCGCCGCCGCCGCGGAGTGACGCCGTGATCGTCCTCGTCCCGGCGTACGAGCCGGGTTCGCGCCTCGAACCGGTCGTCACGGGCCTGCTGTCCGCCGACCCCGACGTCGAGGTGGTCGTCGTGGACGACGGGAGCGGTTCGGTGTTCGCGCCGGTCTTCGCCGCCGTCGAGGCGCAGGGCGCGACGGTGCTGCACCATGAGGCGAACCTCGGCAAGGCCGCTGCGCTGCGCACCGGGTTCGACCACGCGATGGCCGCGCACCCCGGCGACGACGTCGTCACGGCCGATGCGGACGGGCAGCACACGGTGCACGACATCCTCCGGGTCGCCGACGCCCTCCGCGAGGACGCCGCCGACGGTGCCCCGACCCTGATCCTGGGCTGCCGGGCGTTCAGCGGGCGGGTGCCGCTCCGATCGCGCGCGGGCAACGCCGTGGCACGCGGGGTCTTCCGGCTGGCGGCCGGATGGACGCTGAGCGACACGCAGACGGGGCTGCGCGGCATCCCATCGGAACTGCTCGCGTGGGTGCGCGGCCAGCCGGGCGAGCGCTTCGCGTATGAGCAGAACGTGCTGCTGCGCTGCCGGCGTGATGGGGTCGCGACGCGCGAGGTGCCGATCGAGACCGTGTACCTCGACGGCAACGCGTCCAGTCACTTCCGCCCGATCGTGGATTCGCTCCGCATCATGCTTCCGCTGCTGCTCTTCGCGGGGTCGTCGCTGCTGGCGTTCGTGGTCGACACCGTGATGCTCCTCGCGCTCCACGCCCTCACCGGCCTGCTCGTGCCGTCCATCGTGGCGGCGCGCGTCGTGAGTGCATCCGTCAACTTCGCCGTCAACCGACGCGTCGTCTTCCGCGCCGGTTCGGCCGGCTCACCAGACGGGCGGGGACGGATGCTGCGCCAGGCCGTCCGCTACGGCCTGCTGGCACTCGCGCTGCTGGCGTCGAACATCGTGTGGCTCGATGCGCTCACGCGCTACGGGGTGCCGCTCGTCGTCGCCAAGGTCGCCACCGAGGCGGTGCTGTTCGTGACGAGCTACGGCGTGCAGCGCACGTTCGTCTTCGGCACACAGCAGCCCCGTGCCGAACTCGTAAGCCGGCCTGACGCCCGCCATAGGAACCGCATAGCGGCCGCGGCTCGAATGGATGAGAGCGAACACCCCATCGGGAGGAACCCATGACCACCAGCGCGCTGATCCTGATCGGCATCGACCTGGCTGCCGCCCTCGTGCTGAGCCTCGGCCTGTACTACCGCCGGCACCACCGCCGCGACCTCGTCGTCGCGTTCCTGGGGGTGAACGTCGGGGTGATGGCCGTCGCCATCGTGCTCGGCACCGCCGAGGTAGCACTGGGGCTCGGGCTCGGCCTGTTCGGCGTACTGTCGATCATCCGGCTGCGCTCGTCCGAGATCTCGCAGCGCGAGGTGGCGTACTACTTCGCGGCGCTCGCGATCGGTCTCGTCACCGGACTCCCCCAGACCGATCCCTGGCCCGTCGCGGCGCTCGTCGCCCTGATCCTCGCGGTGCTGTGGGGCGCCGACCACCCCGCGCTGCTCTCGCGAGCTCGCCACCAGGTCGTACGCCTCGACCGCGCCGTCGCCGACGAGCGCGAGCTGCGCGCCGAGCTCGAAGAGCGCCTCGGCGGCACGGTCGCCTCGACCACCGTTCAGGAGCTCGACCTCGTGAACGACACGACGCTGGTCGACGTCCGCTACCGGATCCCGCGAGCGGCCGCGAGCCGAGCCACTGCGGCGAGCGCGCCCTCGATGCAGGGAGCGGCGCGATGACCGCCTTCAACCGGTTCGACCCCGTGTCGCTCGATGCGCTCGTGGCCGAGGCATCCCTCCTCACTCGCGTCGACAGGAAGTACGTCGTGCCGCGCGCGGACCTCGACCCGGTGCTCGCCGCGCTCGACCCCGCCACCCGCGTGCTCGAGATCGACGGCGCGCGCGACTTCGCCTACGAGTCCGTCTACTTCGACACCCCCGACCTGCTGAGCTTCCGCATGGCCGCGCAGCCGCGACGGCGGCGCTTCAAGCTGCGCACCCGCAGCTACCTCGATACGGGCACGTCGTACCTCGAGATCAAGACGCGCGGGGCACGCGGCACGACCGTCAAGGACCGCGACGAGTACGACCCGCGGCACCGCGGCCGGCTCACCGACGACGCCCGCGACGATGTGGCGGACGCGTTCGCGACCATCGGGGTCGCCTCCGACCGGGCCGACGAACTCGACGCGACGCTGCTGACGCGCTACCGCCGAGCCACACTGCTCGCCCGCGACGGAGCGGGTCGCGCCACCGTCGACACCGCACTCGAGTGGATCGAGCCCGACGGGCACGGCTTCGCGCTTCCGGGCCTCGCCATCGTCGAGACGAAGTCGGGCGCCCGGCCGTCCGATGTGGACCGCGCGCTGTGGCGGGCCGGTCATCGGCCCGCGACGGTGAGCAAGTACGCCACCGGACTCGCGGCGCTTCACCCGGCCCTCCCCCGCAACCGGTGGGCGCGGCTGCTGCGCGGCCCGTTCGATTCCTCGCACCGCACCGCGCCCACGACCCACCCGACCATCGCCACCCCCAAGGAGGACGCATCATGCCCCGTCACCCCCACCACCGCCCTCTCGAGCACCGTCGCCGCCTGATCCTCGCGGCCGCGCCTCTGGCCGTCGCCGCGCTGGTACTCGCCGGGTGCGCGACGCAGACTGCCGCATCGACGAACACCGCGACCACTGACGACACGACCACCGAGACCGCGGCCGTCGTCGACTCCGATCTCAGCGCCGCGGCGGTGCTCGCCGCGAACGCCGACGTCACGGTCGTGAAGGACGACGAATGGAGCGAGACGGATGCTGCGGACATCACCCTCTCGGGAAGCAGCGCGTCGAGCGACTCTGACGCCGTGACCGTCGACGGCTCCACGGTCACCATCACGGAGGCCGGCGTGTTCCGGCTCTCCGGGTCGCTCGACGGGCAGGTGGTGGTCGCCGCGCCCGAGGACGCGCAGGTCGTGCTGATCCTCGACGACGCCGAGATCGCAGCATCCGACTCCCCCGCCATCACCGTGACGAGCGCGGATGACGTCGCCATCTCGCTGGCGCCCGGCAGCGAGAACAGCGTCTCGGACGCGTCGTCGTACGCCGATGGTGCCGATGCGAACGCCGCGATCTACGCCGACGCCGACCTCACGATCTCGGGCACCGGCGCGCTCTCGGTGTCGGGCAACGGCACCGACGGCATCACGAGTACGGACGACCTGGTCATCCTGTCGGGCGAGATCACCGTCGACGCGGTCGACGACGCGCTGCGCGGCAAGGACTCGCTCACCGTCGAAGGCGGCACGCTCCAGCTCACCGCCGGCGGCGACGCCCTCAAGAGCGACCAGGCCGACGACACCACGCAGGGCTTCGTCGCGATCACGGGCGGCGCGGTCACGGCCACGAGCGGCGACGACGGCATCGCCGCGGCGACGGATGCGGTCGTCACCGGCGGTACCGTGTCGCTGACCGCGGGCACGGATGCCTCCACCTCGGACGACTCCCCCAAGGGCGTCACCGCGGGCGTCGTCGTCGCGATCGACGGCGGCGACATCACCATCGAGGCGGCGGATGACGCGATCCACTCCGACGGATCGGTCGGCATCGGCGGCGGCACCGTCACCGTGTCGGCGGGCGACGACGGCATCCATGCCGAACAGCGCCTCGAGATCCGCGACGGCGTCGTGACGATCGCGGAGTCTTACGAGGGCCTCGAGGCGACGGATGTCGCGATCTCGGGCGGCACGGTCGACATCACGTCGAGCGACGACGGCGTGAACGGCGCCGGCGGGACCGCCTCCGACACGCAGGGCGGCGGCATGGGCGGCGGCGAGCAGGACACCGGCGAGACGATCACGATCTCCGGCGGGAGCGTGCACGTGGCCGCGGTCGGCGACGGCCTCGACTCGAACGGCACGATCTCGATCACCGGCGGCACCACGGTCGTCAGCGGTCCGAGCTCGGCCGGTGGCCAGGGCGCGCTCGATTCCAACGGCGCGATCACGATCGACGGCGGCGAGGTGTTCGTCGCAGGATCCGTGCTGGTGGCACCGACCGGTTCGCAGCAGTGGGTCGCCGCGACCGCCAGCGGGTCGGCGGGCGACACCGTGGAGGTGACGGATGCCTCGGGCACGGTGACCGCGAGCTTCGAGGCGGACCAGAGCTTCGGCGCCGTCTTCTACAGCGGTCCGGCGGTCGCCGACGGCGCGTCGTTCACGATCGCCGTGAACGGGGTGACGGCGGCGACGGTGTCGGAAGGGGTCAACGTGTCCGGAGGAGGCATGGGCGGCGGTATGGGCGGCGGCGGCGGACGCCGTCCCTGATCCGCGGTTCGGTCGCCGCACGCTCTTGTTGCGCGCGGCGGCCGAACGTGGGAAGTCCCTCCGAATGGGGGCCGCACGGCGCGTAGAGGTTGCATCCCGCGGTCGATCTCGGAATCGTGGCCGGTCCGGAACCGCAAACGGAAAGGAAAAGCATGCTTACGCTGACCCAGACCGCCGCCGAGGCCGTCGAAGAACTCGTCGCCCGGGTGCCCCTTGCTGAAGAGGGCGGTGTGCGAATCCGCGACACCGGAGGCTCGGAAGGATTCGAGCTGAGTGTCGCTCCTGCCCCGGCGCCCGCCGACACGGTCGTCACCGAAGGAGGCGCCCGTGTCTTCCTCGACGAGGGGGCCGCGGCCGCCCTCGACGACCGGGTGCTGGACGCCGAGCTGTCGAACGACGGCGCGGTTCGCTTCGCCCTCGGAACCCAGGGCTGATCGCAGCGCTTCGGGCCCCGGCATCCGTCATCGGATGTCGGGGCCTTCGCGTCTCCTCATGATCGTCATGCCGTGGCGAGCTGGACGTTGGGCAGTTCGCTGCCGTAGTGCGCACGCATGCCCGTCTTGCGCTCGAGGTCGTCGATCACGGCCGCGGCGAAGTCGATGCCGTACAGCGCGGCACAGGATCCGAGGCCGCCGGGCGAGAACACGTTGACCTCCATCAGCTTGTCTCCCGCGATGTCGAGCCCGACGAGGAACATGCCGTCCGTGAGGAGCTTCGGGCGCACGGCGTCCACCAGGCGCAGCATCTGGTCGGTGACCTTCGCCGGCTCCGCCTTGCCGCCGGCCGACATGTTGGACCGCACCTCCGCCTCGTTCGGCCGCCGGCGGAACGCGGCGTGCACCCCGTCGATCTCGAGAGGGCGGCCGTTCATGACGAACATCCGCACGTCGCCTTCCTTCGCAGCGGGCAGATACTCCTGGGCCACCACATAGCCGTCCCGGGCGATCGCCTCGACGATCTGCGCGATGTTGCGCTCCCGCTTCAGGTCGACCAGGAACACGCCCGACCCTCCCGAACCCTGCAGGGGCTTCAGCACGGCGCGCCCACCGAGCTCGTCGATGAACTCACGCACCCGGTCTTCGTCGCGCGTGATGAGCGTGCGCGGGCGCACCACCTCGGGGAACTGCTGGAAGTACGCCTTCGACATGGCGTCCGCCAGGGAGCGCGGATCGTTGACGACGAGGACGCCGGCCTCCGCGGCCATCCGTCCGAACGCCAGCCCCGCCGTGCTCGCCCACGCCGTGTCCGCGGCTTCGGCCGCCGGATCGGCGCGGAGCATGAGCACATCGAAGTCGTCGAGCTCGGTGCGCGCCCGGGCCGCGGACTGCACGTCTTCGAGGTAGCGGTCGAGGGACCGGTACCGCTTGCCCTCGGTCGCGGTCGCAGTGATCGCCGAGAGCGATCCGTCGGGTTCGTAGCCGAAGTCCCGAAGACCCATGACATGCACGTCGTGCCCGCGTGCGGCTGCGCTCATCGCGAGGCGCGTGGTCGAGTAGATGGGCTGTTCCGTGGCGATGTCGTTGACGACGAAACCGATTCTCATCTGGGCTCCTCGGGGGTGTGAAGGGCGTGGGCCGGTGATGTCTGTGCGCGGGTCGTGGGGATGGGTCTGATCGTCGCGCAGAGCCTATGCATTGACCAGCGAGACCAGGTCGTCGGCACGGGCGGCGTCGTGGATCCTGTCCGCCGTCTCCGCCTCCGAGAGATAGCGCGGCGTGAGGCGAGCCGGCGCGAGGAGCCCGCGGTCTGCGAGGTCCTGCACGAGGGGCAGGTCCTCGAGCGAGAACTTGCCGAGGAAGAGGAGGTCGAGCGCACCGCCGTGCGCCACGTGCTCCAGGAGCGCCAGCAGCCCGCGCAGATAGATGGCGTCCTTGGTGAACCCGCCGGCGCGGTACACCCGCATGGCGACGCTGTAGGCGCTGCCCGCAGGCAGGCCGTGGCCGGTGAGCAGCCGGTGCGTCTCGACGAAGCTCGCGCCGCCGACCAGCGCGTGCACGGCCACCACCCGCGCCGCGAGCTGGCGCAGACGAGAGGCGGTGAGCCCGCCGCATGCGATCTCTGCGAGGACCGCGAGGCCCTCCTGCGTCTCGTCGTAATGAGCGAGCCCGGCGCCGAGCATGCGGATCGGCTGCGCCAGGCCGTTGACCTGTGTCACGAGGTGCGTACCCACCTCATGCTGCAGCAGGGCGTTGACGCGGGGACCGGCCACTGCCGCGTTCTGCGAGATGAGGAGCGTGTCACCCTCGACCAGCACGCCCGAGACGTCGTCGCGGATCTCGGCGTGGAGCTCCGCATCCGGGTCGATCGACCGATAGTGGGCGATCTCCGCCTTCGCCGCCGCGAGGAAGGCGTCTGCTCCCACGGAGTCCTGCTCGAGCTTCCCGTGCGGGAGCCGGCTGAGCAGATCGTCCGCGGCGTCTACGAGCGCGGGCAGCACGGGCCCGTACTGGGCGATCGACAGTTGTAGGAAGTCGGGCGTGTTCCGCGCGCGCAACATCTCCACCCGCAGCGTCATCTCGCGCTGCCGGTTGCGCAGCAGCGCTGCCAGGGTGGCGTCGGTGACGGCGTCGAGCGGGAGTGCGGCCACCTGGGCATCGAGCACTTCGGGGTCGACGTCCAGGCTCCGGTACTCAAAGACCGGGTCGATCTCACGGTCGGCGAGGAACTCCGCACGGATGTCGTCCGCGTTCACCGGCGTCATCTCGAGGAGGAATCGCACCGTCCCGGCGAGCGACGCCATCGCGTGGTCCGCCGCCAGGTCGGCGGGCGAGAACGCGCCCTTCTCGATGACGTCGGTCTCGGGCCCGCCGGCATCGTCGACATGCGTCGAGTCGGTCACGGTGTCGCCAGCTCCAGAAGCGCCTCTTCGAGGGACGGGATGGTGGATGCCACGGCCCGGGCGAGTTCGTCGATTCGAGCGTGATCCGCCTCGCCGGTCCACTCGTCCATGAACGTCTTTTTGAACTCCAGCGCGAGCACGGCGGCCCTGCCCGGATAGCGGGCGTGCGTCCAGGCAGCCAGCTGCTGCCCGCGGAAGCGGACGTTCTCGCGCACGTCGAGCGGTCCGGCTGACGTCCCTGCCTGAGTGAGCGACTCGATGAAGGCATCCGCCACGCAGCCGAAGCGGTCGCGGTCGAGCGAACCCGTCCCGACGTTCACCTCGGGATTCTCAGCCCATGGGGCTTCCGGCGCGTCCGCCCCGTCGCGGCGGTGGTTGTAGGAGTGGATGTCGAACACCACGAACGGGCCGCGTTCGGCGACGACGTCAAGTCGACGACCGAGCTCCGCATAGAACGCGTCGTACACCTCCAGCGATCCCGCGACGAGAGCCTGATCGAGTGGTGGATCCCGGACGACCTCCAGACCCCACGCCTCCTCCGCCGAACGGTAGACGGCCTTCTCGCGCGAGCGGTTCAGGTCGACCTCGAAGCGCGACCGGTGCACCACGACGCGGGCCGGGACGAGTGCGCCGATCTCGTCGGTGTGGGGGTCTTCCTCCCGCAGTCGATCCTCGTCGGGCAGGACCAGCGCGGCCGCGACCTCCGACCGGACGTCGTGCCCGTTGTGGATCGCCGTGGCGATGAACTGTCCGCTCCAATCGCCCAGGAATTCGAACGCGGAGCGCTCCGTAGTGACCATCAGCCCATTGTTTTCCCGGGCGGAGAGGGGCCTCAAGGGCTTGACAGGGCTCGGCAGCCCCCGTATCTCGCGCGCTTCGGAGTCGCGGCACGTACACGGCGCTGCCCTCGCGGCTGGGTAGAATCGTCGGGCCAGCCTCTGTAGCTCAATGGAAGAGCAGTTCCGTCCTAAGGAAACGGTTGGGGGTTCGAGTCCCTCCAGGGGCACAGTCTCTTTTTGCCTCTGACCAGGTTTTTCTTCTGTGGTCAGACCACTCAGAATGCGTTTTTGCCCGCTTTTTGCCCGCATTCTGTTATTTCGGCACGCCGAAAATGACCGTCTTCAACGGCCTGCGCGCGACGTCTGAGAGCGCCAAAATGGAGCGTTTCGGGCGAAATCTGCCTCATCGAAAAACTGAGCAATCTGCTCTCCGGGTTTGCGACGCGCTAGCGGCGCGAGAGGCGGTCGTGTGAGTGATGGCCCCCTTCGTAGACTCGGAGCCGGTAGAGCTTCAGGAGGGCACGTGGCAGAAGCACAGTTGCGTCGAGCGGCCCGGGCGCGTGCAGCGCTCGAACATCTCGCGTCAAATGCGGCGCCGGGCGAATACGTCCCGATCAGCGACATCTGGGAGGACGCGGAACGCTCTGTACCCCTTTCCGAATACGAGTCCGAGATCAACACCCGCGGTCTGCGTCGAGGCGAGACGGACTGGCGTTTCGCGAGTTCTGATCTCGTGAACGCGGGCTGGCTGCGTAAGCACCCCGACGGTTCGGGGCGATGGGCCATCACTGAGTCGGGACTACGAGCACTCGAGGATTTTGCGGGTGACGAGCTGTTCGCAGAGGCGCAACAGCGAACGGCTGCCTCAAGACTTGAGTTGCGCGCCAGCATCGGCGACGCTCTCGCGACCGCGTGGGTCTCTGAAGATAGCGCTCAGCGGAAGATCCTTGCTGCTTCGCGGGCGTGGGTCGAGGAAGGTCTTCAGAGCGGCGGCTCGGTGTTCAGCCCGGGACTTTCCGTGTGGGACACCGCCACGGTATCGGCGCTCCACTCGAAGTGGGTCGGCGCGCCGCGGGTGGAGGGCGCCAACTTCGTCCAGAACCTCGCCGTTCAGCTCGAAGGCGAGACCGATGCGGTCAAGCTCCTGATGGCCGAGATCGTTGCGCTGCAGATTCTGCCCATCTCTACGGTCATGGGCCACGCCAAGAAGACGGAGAAGGTCGAGGCCGTTCTTCAGCTGATGAAGCATGGAGTCTCAATCCCGACCCTGTTCGACGAAGCGTTCGGAGGTGGCGCCTTCAATCCCGGAACCGGGATGATGTCGCGCATCAGTCACGCGGTCACGATCATCGTCAACCTCGCCAAAGCGTGGGTCGACCTCGACGCTGACGAGCAAGAACGGGTGCTCCACGACCCACGAGCATGGCGCTCGTTCGTGCTGTCCGTCGACGGCGATTCCTTCCCGACTCAGCGATACTCGCTCATGTATCTCGTGCATCCCGGGTTCTTTGGGCCCATCGTGTCCGAGGACCACCGGCATCGCATCCGCGAGGCGTTCATCGGCGAGATCGGTGGGCAATTTGGCGACGACGCGGACGACGACCTGCGGCGAATCGTTCTTGCGCTGCAAGCGAAGACTGGCAAGCCTGTCAGTTTCTACAAAAGCCCGCTGCGCGATCGATGGCACCCGGATGCTCCTCCCGAGCCGCCGATCGATCTCCATGTCGACCCAGTGGAGGCGGATGGGGATGACGCCGTCGCCGATCCGCGCGGGTTCCGGCCAGCCGACATCGATGTCGCCCTACTGAGCGACCAGCTCAACCTGGACGCCGGTTGGATCACACGCGTGCTCGATGCTTTGCATCGGCGCGGCCAGGTGATCCTCTACGGTCCCCCAGGAACCGGTAAGACGTTCGTCGCGAAGGCGCTGACGCAGGCGATCACCAACGGTCGCCAGGAGGCGCAGCGTCGCATCCAGTTCCACCCTTCCTATACCTACGAGGACTTCTTCGCGGGCTACCGTCCGCGCGAGAAGAACGGACAGCTTGTTTTCGAACTCGCCAGGGGCCCGCTGAGTCGCATCGCCGAGGATGCGCGCAGGGATCCCGACGTCGCACATGTACTTCTCATTGACGAGATCAATCGGGCGAACCTGTCGAAGGTCTTCGGCGAGCTCTACTACCTGCTCGAGTACCGCGGTGACGCCATCGATCTGCTGTACGCCGGGTCCGGGACCGACGGCGGCGACACGTTCGAGTTGCCCCCTAACGTGCTGATCATCGGGACGATGAATACGGCCGACCGCTCCATCGCCCTGCTCGACTCCGCGATGCGGAGGCGCTTCTCGTTCTTCGAGCTTCACCCCGAGGTGCCACCGGTGGCGGGCATCCTTGATCGCTGGGTGCGAGAGCATCCGCAGACGTACCCGCTGCCCGCGCTGTTCGCCGAACTGAACTCGCGCATCCGGGATCGGGAGGACCGGATCGGTCCGAGCCACCTGCTTCGCCCGGACGATCTCTCCGTGCAGGATCTCGACGCGATCTGGACCGAGAACCTTCTGCCGCTTCTCGAAGAGCGTCATCTGGGCACGGACGTCGACGTCGCATCGCGCTTCTCACTCTCCTCGCTGCTCTCGGCACTTCAGCCGACAGCGTCGACGGCGGACACGGTCGAATCGGGCGAATCGACCGCCTCCGAGGCGTCCTGATCTCGCCATGCCCGAGCGCGTCTACATCAGGGAGAAGGGTGAGAGCTTCGTCGACCTGACGCTCGCGCAGGCGATGGAGCTGCAGGATCTTGGATTCTGTCGTGTCACCCCGACTTCGACCGCGGGACGCTGGCGGATAACTGACGTCCTGAAGGTCGGAGTGGCGGTCGTGAGTGGCTGTGAACTCCACGTGGTGCCGAAGACGCCGCTCGAGAACATCGTCCTAATGGCCTCGCTAGGAGGAGTCCAGTTGCGCCTTGGTGGCGATGACGTAGGGCACGGGAGCGACAACTCGATCCCGACGGCCATCGCACGTGCGCTTCTTATCGCGGTCGAACAGGCGACGCAACGGGGATTGCTGAAGGGCTACCGCAGCGTGCAGGAGTCCACCGCGGTCGTGCGCGGTCGGTGGGACATCCCGCGCCAGCTCGCGAAGCGACCCGGTATTCCGCTCCCCGTCGAGATCGAGTTCGACGATTTCACCGAGGACATCGATGAGAACCGGATCCTGTTGACGGCCCTGCGCGTACTCGCCCGGCTGGATGGAATGGCAGACGTGCTCGGCTCCGCCTTCACCGCGGTGCAGATCCTCTTCGCAGATGTGGAGTCGTTACCCCGCGGAATGCCACTCCCCCATGTCCGCCCCAACCGGCTCAACCAGCACTACACCGTGCCCCTTCGCTTGGCACGCGTGATTCTGGAGGCTGTGTCATGGACCCATCGAGATGGAGCCACGGTTGGAGGCACGTTCCTCGTCGACATGGCACTGGTCTTCGAGGGATACATCGCCAATCGCCTTCGGGCGAATCTTGCGGAGGTCGGGCTCGATGTGACCGCGCAAGATCGGGGCCGGTGGTTCGACGTCGACAGATCGGTGGCCCTCCGGCCAGACATCGTCATCTCGCGTGACGGCGCTCCAACAACGGTTGCAGATACGAAGTACAAGGTGCTCGGTAGCGGGAACGGCGCGATGCCCAACGGGGATGTCTATCAGGCCGTCGCATACGCGCTCGCGCTCGACGTTCCCACCGCGCATCTCATCTACGTGTCGGGCGATGTTGTCGCCCGCGTTCTCCAGATCCCGTCGGCGGGCATCGATGTTCACGTCCATGCCCTGCCGCTAGAGGGGAATGCCCGGGCACTCGAGCATGGTGTGGCCGCGCTCGGCGCGAAGCTCGTGCACGGCGGGCGATGAGCGATAGGGCTCCACAAACTCGTGAATGCGTCCACGCGCGGCGCGCAGGTGCCGCAGACAACGATCCGTTACTTCTCGCCGAAGTGGCCTGCCGAGAATGAAGCGCGGGCGTGGTTCCCATTTGAACACGTACCGCGGAATCACAGTCGAGCTGTGCAGCGGACGACTCCATCCGCGTCCAAGGCCGGACCCGACTCGTAGGGAGGCCGGCCCCTCTGGCGTCCGCTTCGTCGGAGCAGTGAGCAGTCCGCTCTCTTGACTACTGAGGTCGGGCGTACCGGGTCTGAGGACCCGACGGCAGCGCCACGAGCGGCATCTGGTCGTTCAGACGTGTCGCCACGGCATCCAGATCGTCGTCGAAGAGATCGGCGTAGGTGTCGAGCGTCATCGCGGCGGATGCGTGGCCGAGCATCCGCTGCACGGCCTTCACGTTCGCGCCCGAGCTGATCGCGAGTGACGCCGCGGTGTGCCGAAGGTCGTGCGGAGTGAGCCGCGGGATCGATGGGTCGAACTCCTGCGCACGCCGGACCGCATTCGCGAACCATCCCTTGTTGCCCGAGTTGCGCATGTGGTTGACCCCGTCGCCAAACAGCAGACCCTCGGGGCCCTTGCCGGCGCAGGCCTGCTCGATCATCAACGCGAGCCGCTCCGGGTACGGGACAGAGCGCTTCTCGTGCGTCTTCGGCGTGCCGACGTGGATCTCGTACGCGATCATCACCGCGTTCTCTTCGATGACGAAGCGCCGACGGAGGCGGTTCACACTGCGCACACGCAGTCCTGTGGCCTCGCCCCACCGGAGGCCGGTGTACGCCAACGTCAGGACAAGCGTCGGATACGCCGAGCACGCCGCCAGCGTCGCGACCTGGTCATGCGAGAGGTAGACGCGGCGCTTGCCCGGGCCGCGTCGAGGCAGGTTGCGCACATGGCGGGCTGGATTGCTCGCGAGGCGGCGATCGTCAATGGCGACGTCGAGGATGCCGGCGAGGACCCCCAGCGCTCGAAGAACGACCGTGCTCGACTTCTGCGTCGCGAGGTTCGACACCCAATCCTGGACTTCGGAGCGCCGGATCGACGAGATCTCCCTGTCGGCCCACACCGGCGCGACGTGATTCTTCCACGCCCGTTCGAGTGTCATGTAATACGAGGGCTTGGACATCGGCGGCTGCTTGGATCGCAGCCAACTGTCCGCGAACATCCGGACAGGAACCCGCGACGAGGACGGGTCGATGTACTCCCCCTTCGACTTCGACACCGTGACCATGGAGAGGTATAGCTTGGCTTCGCGCATCGTCGTGAAGCCGCGCTTCTCCGCCTCGGTGCGATCCGGCTTGCGGTACCGCACGCGATAGCGGCGGCCCTTCGCCGATTCGTACGGTGTGATGCTGCCCATCTCGACCTCCGCTCATGGCCGATTCGCCGGTGAGTATTGGCCAGTGTCGGACACCGGAACGACCACGTCAACGTTGCCGAGCGGGGATGTCGGTCGATGCGAGAAAACGTCGCCAAGAGTCGTTGGTGCAGGAGCGGAACGCCTTCCTCCGACGTCGAGAGCATAGCGATGGAGCGCGGGTCCGTTCTCGACGCTCACTCCTTGCAGACTCCGCGCTGGCGCGCGTCGCTTACCAGCCGTTCGTCATCGAGCACTTCGCCGCGCGCCAGCGCCGAACGGGCTCTGCGTGTCGACGACGGTTGAAGAACCGGCCAAAACGACGGGCGAAAACTAGGCCACCTGGTTGTCGTTTGCTCAGTCTGCCGGATCCTGCGTCTTGATGCTTGGGAGGCTGTCGATCCCTCGTCCGCGGAG